>CALCWV010000076.1 GCA_937907645.1 uncultured Clostridia bacterium | reverse complement strand
TAATAAGTATAACACAACAATATTCATTTTTCAAGTAGTTTATTTAAAATATTTAGTATTAGTTCCTTTTTCTATATTTAGCAAAGAAGGAGCTAAGGAGCTTGCTACACTCATCGGCGTAGTCCCCTTGGATATACTCCACTTTATGATTTAAACGTGTGCTGGAAAATATTTTTTCTATGATTTCACTATTATTTGAAGCGTCTTTCGCAGCATATATCACTTTTTTGATTCGCGCGTTCGCGATAGCTCCTGCGCACATTGGGCACGGCTCAAGAGTCACATACATCACCGCTCCGTCCAATCTCCATGATTTTAACTTTCTGCAAGCCTTGTCTATTGCGATAACCTCAGCATGATGAAGAGCGTTTTGAGTTTTTTCACGCTTATTTCTCCCTTTTGAAATAACTTTCCCGTCCAAAACAAGTACAGCCCCGATTGGGACTTCGCCTTCGCTATATGCTTTTTCTGCTTCCTTTAACGCCAATTTCATGAAATCCATACTTCACCTCTGCGACCATTTTAGCAAATATGCACGTTTATGTAAAGCAATTAATTTTCATTCGACGAAAAAAGATTTCAATATTGATTGAGTTTTTGTTATAAATAATGTATACTCTGTTATATAAAGGAAGAAGAAATGGGAAACGTACAAAAAGAAATACAGAGCGGAAGAGCTTTTAAGAGAACATATTTTAACCACAGAGATGCTGGCAATATTTTTTTGTATAGCTTTATAGCATGCTATGCAGCAGCTCTTATTGTGACACTTATTGCTATGCAAGTAGTCACGGCACAAGGCGGAGACACAACAACGCTAAGCGACAGTCTTGCACTAAATATTATCACAAGCGCCTTAACTCCTCTAACTTTCCTAGGAATATTCTTCCTATACATAAAATCATCTAAAATCTCGCTATATGCTGCGAAAATAAAATTTAATCTCAATTGGAAAACAGTTTTAATTTTAATTGGAATATCAATTCTTTGCATATTTGGGCTTCAGTATATCGTAGGTGGATTCAATATTGGACTAACTGCTCTTGGATATAAACTGACAGATTTCTCTCTGCCATATTCTAACGCTGGCTGGTACATCCTGAATCTTCTTCTACTTGCCGTGCTCCCTGCCATTGCAGAAGAGCTCGTTTTCCGCGGAGTAATCTTTAATGGTCTTAGAAGAAATGTCAGCGACGCTGCAGCAATTTTCCTATCCGCTACGCTTTTTACTTTAATGCACAGTAGCTTAGAACAATTTATTTATCCTTTCATATTAGGTGTTATTCTAGCTTGGCTTGTACTTAGAACAGGCTCAGTTGTTTCAAGTATAATTGTACACATGTGCAACAATGCACTTGCAATCACCTTGAAATTTATCGAAGTGCAAACTGGCTTTGACTTTATGCCAAAACAAACTTGGCTCTTCTGGGTGCTTGCTGTCGTTTTAATGGCTGTTGTATTTGTTGTACTCTTTCTCATTGATAAATTCTATTTCAAAAAGAAAAGCAATCTCGATGTTGAAAAGGTTGAAAAAAATAGCGAAGGCAGAGTTCCAAACCTCACTATGATAATCGGAATAATTGTTTCCGCCATCATTTTAATCGTGACAGCTGTCACAAATTTTACCTCAGCAGCTTAAAGCAAGAATGAATATACAAAAACAGGAATATATTAAAAAAGAATGAATAATGAAAACAAATTAAAACCCATCGCATACGGAATATATTTTGGGATAGTAGTCTGCTTTGTAATAATCAGAATGCTTTCCGCCTTCAATATGTTTAGTGGACTTGGCGCATGGGCTAATGTAGTATTTACAATCGTGGTGCAGGTTCTCCTACTTTTTGGAGCATCAGTTTTTCTATTCTCTTTTATCAGCAAAAACAAAGTTAAGGACACGCTAACCTTTTATGGATATAGAAAAATAACCGGAAAAACAGTAATTCTCTGCTTCCTTATGGGAATATGTGTATTCTTTTTAAATGTGTTCGTATCCTCGTTTTTTAGTTCAATTTTAGAACTTTTTGGATATAAATCAGGGACATCATCCCTTCCTTCTTCCTATCCAATCTGGCTTTTAATAGTAAATCTCATTTTGACTGCTGTTCTTCCCGCTGTATGCGAAGAAACAGTCCATAGAGGCATGCTTTTAAACACAAAGATGGGAAAGAATTACAAGTGGTCAATCGTAATTAGCTCGATTATGTTCGGGCTTCTCCACATGAACATTGATCAGTTCTTCTATGCAACATTAATCGGACTTTTTTTAGGATATATAACTTTTAACACAAAGACAATCTATCCCGCGATAATAATCCACTTCACCAACAATGCTTTAAGCGTTTTACTGACCTATTCCACTGTTCGAGGAACAAGTTTTAGTGCTATATTCGCAAACATTAGTGCTATTTTGTCCAACAATATTATTCTCGGGATTATCTTTGTCATAATCCTAATGCTCATCCTTGCATATTTTCTCATGCGACTCACTCACACAATGTTTATTATCAATGCTACCTCACAAATCATGCTCAACAAGGATGCTCTTGATAAATTTATTCAGAGAGAGACATTCTTCTCCGAGCTTCGTGAACTTCGTGGCGAAAGTCCTTCTTTCCTAAGCAACCAAAAGCAAATAGTGATCCGCTCGGATGACCTTGTTAAAGACCTATTTAATATAAAAGACATCCAGCACAAACAGGACACACTTTCTCGAATTTTTATGTGGCTTAGCATTATCCTTATGTCAGCTGTCACAATATTCACTTTCGTTTGGGGGGTGCTATGATAACGATTAATTTAGTCTGCGTTGGCAATTTAAAAGAGAAATTTTGGAGAGAGGCACAAGAAGAATATGTAAAAAGACTTGGAGCTTTTTGTAAAATCAATGTAATTGAAATAGCTGAAAAAAACAACGAAAACAGCATAAATATAACTCTCGAAAAAGAAGGCAAAGACATCTTGTCAAAAAGCAAGGGCTACACTATTTTGATGGACAGGCTCGGAAAAAATCTTTCAAGTGAGGAACTTGCAAAAAAAATTGAGGATTTATCAATGCAAAATAGCGAAATTAGCTTCATTATCGGCTCTTCCAACGGAGTTTGTGAGCAGGTCAAACACTCTTCCAACGAAAAGATTTCCTTCGGAAAAAACACCTTTCCTCACAACCTTGCCCGCGTAATGCTACTAGAACAAATATACAGAGCGATGATGATATCTAATAACCGCTCCTACCACAAATAGACAAAAAATCGGGCGATTCGCGTTGTTAACTGATGTCTACCCCAGACAGTCGTTTAGGGAACTAAACTCCTGCCTATGCTAAACATCGAGCCTAGCGACTCACCTAATTTTTTGTCTATTTAGATAAGTTTTTTTCATAGTAATTAATTTCTCTTGTATAATTATTTCTGACGATAGCTATGCTCACAAACTTTCTTAATCAAAAAGAGCAAAGCTAGCGCGTCTGAAGCCGCTTGCTTCGCATAACCGCACAAATGGGTGATTTTAATATAAAAAAAGGATAATGCAATAATTATCCTCGTTTAATGTAATATGGAAATAGAAATTAGTTCCCTTCTTTTTTAGAAGCGCCTTTTTTCATATCTTTCATTTCAGTTTTTAAGTCAGTTTTAATTTTTCCGGCTTCCTTAGTGATTGTTTTTTCGGCATTGTCTACTACCTTTTTAGCAGAGCTACAATGTTTATATAACATGACGCCAGCAATCATTCCGACACCTACTCCTGCAAGCATATAAATTTCTTTCATAATTATCCTCCTGAAAGTATTATGTACAGGAAAGCGAATTTTATTCTGAAATGGAAGCTTAAGTAAAACTGAAACACAAAATTATAGGTTTTTTATCATTTGCATATAGCAACAAAAAAAGTTGGCACTGCCAACTTTTTAAATTCAAAGCAAAATTATCTCTTACTGAATTGTGGAGCTTTACGAGCTTTCTTCAATCCATATTTCTTTCTTTCTTTCATTCTAGAATCACGTGTAAGTAATCCTTCCTTCTTTAATTCAGCTTTATATGTTTCGTTAGCAAGAACTAAAGCTCTAGCAATTCCGTGAGAAATTGCACCAGCTTGTCCAGCAACTCCACCACCAGTTACGTTAACTTTAACATCGTATTTGTCAGCAGCGCCAACTAATTCAAGTGGTCTACGAGCAACTAAAAGAAGGATATCACTTTGAAGATATTCTCTAACATCTCTCTTATTTACTTCAATGTTTCCTTTTCCAGGAACTAATCTAACACGAGCAACTGAGCTTTTTCTTCTACCTGTTGCTAAGATTGCGTTTGATTTAACTCTTGATACTTTCTTTTCCTCTGCCATTAGTTTCTTGCTCCTTTAACTGTGATTACTTCTGGTTGTTGAGCTTCTTGGTTATGCTCAGCATCCTTATAAACTCTTAATCTTGTGATTTGTTTTCTTCCAAGAACGTTTTTAGGAAGCATTCCTTTAACAGCTTGCATAAGGGCTCTTGGTGAGTCTGTTTTCATAAGAGTATCATAACCCATTTCTTTCAATCCACCAACGTATCCTGTGTGCCATCTGAGTTTCTTCTGTTCTAATTTCTTTCCTGTAAGAACCATCTTATCACTATTTGTAACGATTACGAAATCCCCTGTATCAACATGAGGTGTATAAATTGTTTTGTTTTTTCCTGTTAAAATGTCTGCGACAGCAGTAGCAACTCTTCCAAGTGGAAGGTCAGTAGCGTCGATCAAGTACCATTTTCTTACAATTTTTTCAGGCTGTGCCATGTAAGTTTTCATCATTTCCTCCAAAAATATTTCCTGCCATTTAACCTTTGTTTATGGGGCTAGTACAAACAAACCTTAATTTGACTTTAGTATTTTACCTTTATTAGAGAGTTTTGTCAAGTGTTTTTACTTAAATTTTTTAACAAAAAAAGACTATTTTACAATAGTCCCTTAAATTACTTTTTCGTTTGCTGGATTATGTAACCTAGCGTCGGCTCTGAGCCTAAAATTGATGAAACAGTCGAAATATTTAGATTGTTGATGCAAGAAATTCACTTGAATTCCATTTTCTTTTGTGAAATTGTCAATAATTTTTTTTCTTGCAACTTCCTTGTCCATTCTTCCTTCAAGATTTTTGTAGAAATTCTCAAAATGTCCTTCATCGTTAATACAAGACACCATGTATTCATAGCTTGCTTTAAACTCGCTATAAACCCTTCCTTCTCTCTTTAAGTTAATATCCATATCATCAAATTTTCTTGCTTCACGGATAGTTTCCTTTCCTTCAATTCCTTGGGAGATTTTTTCGCATACTAAATTATGAACATTTGTTATTTTTTCAACATCGGTAGTGCCATGAAAGAAAGCTAAACTAATTTCTTTTTCACTAACAGCAAGACAACTTCTCAAAAAGTCTTTTTCCCTGTTTTCTACACCTTCACTACGGTCTGCAAAATTAAATGAATTAATTACAATTTTAACTCTGCGTTCAAATTCATCAATTTTATTTTTATCACCTAACTTTGATATGTAAAGGCGGTTGTATTTTAATAATAAAAGCCCTAATTCTTTGTCAGAAATTTTATATTGATAAATTATTTTTTCCTCTTTAGTTTTCGGGTCAATAATTCTTTCCATAGGTGTTTTTATTGCTATTTTTCCTTCCGCTAAATCTTCCGCTGTCATTTAATACCTCTTTATGTAATTATTTTGCCAAAAATCGTGGCAAAACATTGAGAGTATAACACGAAAATTAAGTTTAAGCAAATAAAAATGCCTATTTTATTAAAATATTTTTTATTTCTCCAAAATTACTAAAGTTTCGACATTTGAAGTCTGTGGGAACATGTCAAAAGGCTGTACTTTTTTAAGCTTGTATCCCCCGTTGACAAGAATTTTTAAATCCTTGGCGAGTGTGATTGGATTGCAAGAGACATAGACAACTTTCTGCGGACGAACGGCTACGATTCCATTCAAAACGTTCTCCGTACACCCTTTTCTTGGTGGATCTAGAATGACAGAAAACTCTTCCTCAATATTTTCTAATAAAGATGGAATTTCTTTGTCGCAATCCCCATTTATGAAGTACAAATTGTCAATTTTGTTCTTCCTCTGCATATCATTTGCAGCTTTTATCGCCTCAGTTGAAATCTCGACTCCATAGCAATATCTAACTTTTCTAGCAATCATTGCACTAAGTAGTCCTGCTCCGCAGTAGGCGTCAATGACGATATCATTCTCTGAGAAATTCTCGAGTACACTTGCATAGAGCTTTTCCCTTATCTCATTGTTAACCTGAATAAAACTGCCTGCATTAATGCTGTGCTGGATTCCCATGTCTTCCGTCGCAATGCTGTCATCTCCATATACACTGATAAACTCATTTGATAAGATAGTGTTTTTATCTGTGTTGATATTTAGATTTAAAATAAAGTCTTTAAGGTTCATTTGAAGCGTTTGCAAATACTTTTTCAAGAAAGATATTTCCTTCTTTTCAACAACTAGGGTTATAATCACCTTCCCATCAACACTTCTTACAACTAAATATCTAAATCCTTCAATAAATTTATCTTTCAAAAAGTCGCTCGTTATCTTCAAAACTCTGTTGATTTCTGGTTCTGCTATGAAGCACTTTTCAATTTCAACACATGTCTTTGAGTTCTCCATAAACATTCCAATCTGAGAATGTCCGTCCTCAAAGAACACGGGAAATACATTCTTGTTTCTATAAAAATACTCTTTAGGAGAGGCAATACATTCTTCAACCTCGGTGTCAAAGCCTCCCACTTTTTTTAAGGTCTCTTTCACAAGTTTTTGTTTGTACTCAAGCTGCTTTTCATAGCACAGATGTTGAATCTGACAGCCACCGCACACTGAAAAATATGGACATTGTGGCTTCACCCTGTCCTTGCTCTTCACTAAAATCCTATCAACTTCACAATTTGTAAACCTGCTTTTTTCAACGCATTTCTTTACTGTTACATCTTCCCCAACAAGTGCACCTTTCACGAAATATACTTTTCCGTCCTCTTTCGCTATGCCCTCTCCATTAATCCCTAAATCAACAACTTTCATAAATTCTCCACGAATATTGTATCATAAAACTGCCAATATGCCAACAAATTACAATAATTTCTTTATTGACAGTAGTATTTTATTGTGATATAATAAATATGAATTAGGAGGAGAAAATGATTTCAAGAGAAGATTACGATTTTTCACAACCAGCAGAATATAGTTACAATGGAAAAACTTTTAGCAACTCAAAGTCACCATACACTGTTTTAGATTATAAGCTTGCAGAATATGCAGTTTGCTTTTATTCTGACACAAGAAGAAATCCACTTTCAATAAGAGATGAAAGAAGAGACCATGAGCGCAGACTAAAAAACTTATTGCCTCATGTTCCAGATGCAGAAGAT
>CALCWV010000075.1 GCA_937907645.1 uncultured Clostridia bacterium | reverse complement strand
TGTAATTATTTTAATATTTAAAAATCTATTCGCGAATGTTTTCACGGACAGAAATTGCATTGAAATTCTAATTGCACTACTTCCAGCAATCGTCTTTTCTTCAGTTTACTGCGTGTTTAGAGGCGCTATGTGGGGCGATAACAACTACTTCGCACTCTGCGTGTCCGAGTTTTATGAGCAGGTTGTAAGAATGTTTATCTGCGTGCTGATATTAGGTGGAACGATGTCAATTCTTGACAGCGCATTGTCAGTTGCATGGTCACTTTCCATAGCATGCGTGTTCTCGGCTATTTTTGTTACGCTTTTATACTTCTATTATGGTGGAAGTTTATCCCGACCGGGAAAAGTTTATAGGAAAGTCTTAAAGGAGTCAACTCCTATTACAGGGGTTAGAATCGGAGGAAGCCTCATTCAGCCTCTTATTGCTTTAATCATTCCAGCTAGACTCATTGCTGCTGGTTACACAAATGCACAGGCTATGTCGCTATTTGGAATTGCTCTTGGGATGACATTCCCTTTGCTGTTTATTCCGGGAATGCTTATAGGGTCACTTTCAACAGCTCTTGTTCCAAATATTTCAGCAGCTTTAGCGAAAGGGAATAATAAATATATTGAAGAAAGAATTGACAGTTCTATCAAGATAACAATGTTTATTTCTGCATTCTTTATTCCACTTTTCATAGGTTGCGGCGAGCAGATAGGTGTATTTTTCTATGACAATGTAATGAGTGGGTCGTTGCTACAATTTTCCGCATGGGTGATGCTCCCAATTAGCATCAATAATATAACATCTTCGCTTCTAAACTCACTAGGAATGGAGATAAAGTCCTGTATAAATTATTTCTTTGGAGCAATAGTGCTATTTTTAGCAATTTGGTTCCTTCCAGCCGTTATCGGAATAAATGCTTTTGCAGTTGGAATGGGACTAAGTACGATTGTCACATCCGCTCTAAATATATTAATGTTAAGCAGAAAAACAAAAGTAAAGATAAAGATTTTAAAACCTCTACTAATTATGCTATTAATCACTCTTCCTAGTGCAGCGATAACATCCTTCCTAGCATCTCTTTTAGGTGGGCTTATGCCGAATTTCTTTATAATTGCAATTTCTTGTATTGTCGGAGGTGCATTCTTCATACTTCTTTCAATTATCTTTAAGATTGTAGACATGGAATATGTGAAATCGCTTCTACAGAAGCTTAAAATTAGAAAATCGAAGGAAAAGAGAGTATAAAAATCAAAAAATAAGCATACTAAGGACATGTTAACGATAGTAATAAGAAGTATAATTGTATATGTCATCGTACTCATGCTCTTTAGACTTATGGGCAAGAGACAGCTCGGGCAAATGCAGCCATTCGAGCTTGTCTTGACACTCATAATTGCCGATCTTGCAACAATTCCTATGGCGGAGGTTTCTGTGCCTGTTCTGCATGGGATAGTGCCTCTTTTTACACTTGTTTTAATACACTTTTTGCTTACTACGCTGTCAAAAATGAGTAATAAATTTGGTGCGTTTATTAGCGGGAAGCCCGTTATCATAATAAATCCGAACGGGGTGGACTATAAGGCGCTTAAAACTCTGAATTTATCAATTGACGACCTCTTTGAGGCAATAAGAGGACAGGGATGTTTTAGTATCGACGAAGTGTACTATGCAATTATGGAAACAAATGGGAAAATTAGCGTACTGACAAAAGCTGCGAACTCTCCTGTGACGAATGAAACTCTAAAAAAACAGGTTGAAGAAACAGAGCTCCCAGTCAACCTTGTGAGCGAAGGAAAAATCTTGAAGGATAACTTGAAACTGGCAAAAGTTTCGGAAGAAAGCATATCAAAGTTTGTGCAAGAAAAAATCAAAGGAGGAAAGGTTAAAAAAGTGTTGGTCTTTACTCTTGATAGAAATGGAAAGGTTGTCCTTCAGATGATGAACGGACAGTGCATGACTTTTGAGAATGTGGAGATGAGTGCATGAGAGTTATGTCAAAGATTATGCTTGTAGTGATCTTTCTCTCACTTATTGGAATATGCGTTGCAGAGGAGATTGTAACAAGCAACGCAATAAGGTCTATCAACGATGATTGCTTTATTATTGAACAAACAATCGAAGGATTGGATGATATCAGAACGTCGCAGCTTGTCAACCTTGTCGACAATATGGAATATGATTGGCTTAAAGATGAAAGTAACCTTTGCTATTTAGTAAATCACAAGAGCATTCAAGAAATAGGGATGGAACTTGCTAGGATGAAAAACTATTTAGGAGAGAACGATATAAAGGAATTTAAGGCAAGTTTGGAGGCAATAAAATACTATGCAGACAGTTATCTGCACTTTATGGGAGCAAACCTTCATAATGTGTTATAAGAATAAAAAAAAGATATATGCTTCGTTTTTGCATATATCTTTATTTTTTTTTACCAAGTTTTTTCTTTCTTTTTAGAAACAACAATGATTACTGTGAGAATCACAGCAGCAACTACTACAGCAGCAACTATAATCCAAATAATGTATGAACTTGAGATAACTTTTACTGTTGAGAAATCAACTGCATTAGATACCCATCTTACTTCTTCGTCTCCGCTATTATCTGTTACAACACAGTAAACTTTCCATGTTCCAGTTAGATTGAAGTCAAACTTCATAGATGTTCCAGTGTAATCCACAGATTCATCAGTGAGTAATGATTTTGTTTTGTCATCAGGTCTGTGTGAAGGGAGTAGAACATATTTTTGTCCGTCAGATCCTTCTCCTTCAACGTGCCATTGAATTAAATTTCTTTTTACATAATTGAAAGGATTTGATTTATCTTTGAATGAAATTTGATATGCGTTATCAATTAAATATTGACTTCTGACAGCAGTTTTTTCAATTTGGATTGACTGTTCACTAGCGATTGTTGAAAGATCTGTTGGCTTTATTTCAACAAGATCAGAGTTGTACTTGATTGTGTTAACAACAAGTTCAAATTGATAAATTCCCCAGCCACCATTGTCAAGATATGTTTTTGTTGAGTTGTCTTTATCTTTTATGATGTTTCCAGCTTTGTAGTCGTTGTCGCCACCAAGCATATCGATATATACTTTGTAACTATTATCTAGCTCCTCTGCAGTGGAGAAAGTTTTCTTTAAAACTGATCCTGAGCAAAGTCTATCAACTTCAAAGTCAACTGTTGAGCCAGATGTTTCCTCTGGAATCCATTTGAGCGATAGTTCAAATTCGTTTGATGAAACGATTGTCATAGAACTTGGAAGACTCACTGAAACATATGCCACGTCTTTCCAATCTGCTTGATATAGCCCATATGTGTCAGCTCCGACTATAACTGTTTTTCTTGATGTTGTTATTTCTCTGTTTTCCTTGTCGAAAAGTTTTACAGAAAGACTTGCGGGCTCAGACGCAAACATTATCCCTTCGGCAGAAGAAGTAATTGGGCTTGCTGTGGCAAGAGTTAACCCCATTGATAGTGCTAGAGAAGCACCAAGTAATCCACAAAATAATTTAGATGATTTTTTCATATCTTGTTTCTCCTTCAATTTATCTTACATAAAATGATAGCACAAAAAATCGAAAATTAAAAACAAAAAACGAACAAAAAAAGAAAATTTAATATATTTATTAACTATTAAGCAAATAACTTGACAAAAAAATGGGCAAAAATTATAATTAAGTCATGGAAACAGAGATTTTTTACGAAAAAGAGATTGAAGAAGAGACAAGTTCATTGTCTCAAATTTTAGTATCTCCAAAAAATTATCAGTGGATAAAAGACGAAACTTTAGCAGTTGTTGTAAGAGTGGACAAAAGCGAAATTTGTGACAATTTTTCGACAATGGACCTTTGCGGAAAATCAATGCTAGATTGGGTTTTGCTTGCTCTTTCTGTGTGCGAAGAAAAAGTTGTAAACGAAGCATATAGCGAGAAATTGCTTCAATACTTAAAGGATTTAAACACAGATAAAAAGTATATATTTGTGACATATTCGGACATCCCACTACTTGAAAGAAACTCTTTTTACAAGATTATGGACTACTTCTCATCGAACAACTTAAATGCAATGAAATTTGACCATGGCTTTGTTTACAAAACTGAGTTTTTGAGGGAAGTAAGCAGCTTGGAGCCGGCAGTTAGAAAAAACTTTGGTGGAAAAGATTTCTTAGTTGTTCGTGAAGCAAGCGACCTTTCTATGGCATTTAACTGTTTGCAGGAAAGAATAAGAAAGTATCACAAAAACAACAATGTGGTGCTTTTTGGAGAAAACACAATCTTTATTGACGCTGATGTGGAGATTGAAAGCGGAGTAATAATCTATCCAAACAACATTTTGAAAGGACAATCGTATATTGGGAAAAATGTTGTTTTAGAGAGCGGGAATGTTATAAATGACAGCATTATCTCAAATAACTGTATCCTTGAAAAAAGCATGATTATAAAAAGCAAAATCACTGAAAATAAGTCGATAAGACCTTTTTCATTAATAGAAAACGAGAGTGTGTAATGATAATAATTGTTGGACTTGGAAATCCTGGAAAGGAATATGAAAATACCTATCACAATATGGGCTTTCTGGCAATAGATAGATTGTCAAAATTTTTTGATATTAAAATTTCAAAGACGGGCTTAAAGTCAAAATATGGAGAGGGAAATTTTGCTGGGCAGAAGATCATTCTTGTTAAGCCGCAGACTTACATGAATAACAGCGGAGAGTCTGTTGTTCTTTGGAAAAATAAGTTCAAAGATGCCGATATTTTAGTGTTAGTTGACGACATTGATCTCCCAAGAGGAACTGTGAGATATAGAGAAAGAGGAAGCGCAGGAACTCACAATGGTCTTAGAAGCATCGTTTCATATATTGGACAGGAATTTGAAAGAGTTAAGATTGGAATCGGAAGAGAAGAAGGTGACCTCGCAAACTATGTCCTATCAAAGATAGATCCATCTTTTGTAGAGGAAAGTATGGATAAAATGGTTGAAATTGTTCAGCAAAGGGTAAAAGATAATAAAATATAAATTATACAAAGGCAAAAAAACAAACAAATTGCTTGATAAAAGTTGTGTTTTGTTGTATAATCGACGTATTAAAGGCTATAAAGGAGAACTGATGAAAGATAATAAATCAATGAAAAAATCTATTGCTGTTTTATGTATGGGATTGGTTTTAGGGGGCTCGGTTATTACAGGGTGTTCTCTTGTTACGTTGGATTACAATGCATATTACAATGCTGTTGCAGCTAGGGTTGATTTTAAGGATGGATCAAAAATTGAAATTACAAGAAAAGAATTGAGAACAGCATATTCTCAATATGGATTTAGTCAATATGTTCAAAACGGACTCTCACAAGAAGAAGCATACACAAAAGCTTTAGACTATCTTGTTTCAAAAGAGTTATCAATTAGAGATGCTGAAATTAGAGCAAGGGAAGTTAATCCAGACGATGCGATTCTCACTAAATTAGAGAAAAAATATCTTTGGGAAAAGACTTATGAAGCTATGATGAGCAACATTGACAGCTATTTGAGCAAGGAAGATAGTGAAGACGAAAGCAAAAACGAAGATGCTATCACACGCGAGACTTTTGATAGAAAATGTGAGCTTGTTTACAACCCTACAACAGGAAAGTATAGCTTAGAGCTTCCAAAAGGTGAACAATCAGACTTTGAAAGTCACAAATATTGGAGCATTGGCGACATGGACACAGAAACAGAAGCCGGAAAACAAGCTATTTTCGAAGGAATGTTGGATTATATAAAGGATAGCGCCGAAAACAAGGATGCTTATCAACAATATCTTCAAGACGTAAGAAACAGCGAGAAAGTTCTCAAACTTTCAACTGATGCTAAGAGCGTTTTCTATAGAGAAATTGACCGTGTTTATGGGATTATGTATGATTCATACATGGTTGGAAAATATGAAGACTATATTTGCAGCAAAGAAAGCAACAATGTTGTAATTTCACAAATGTTAGAACTCTATTCTTCAAAGGTTAGAAATGCTTACACAACATACAATGGAGTTGACCAAACTTCAGATGTGAAGGACAAATCAGGAGATATCTATTATTTTAACGACGGAATTAATTGGTTCTATGTGACTCAAATTCTTATCAAGTTTGACGAGACAGAACAAGCTCTTTACAATGAATACACTGATCAGATTGAAAAATTAAAGAAGAATGAAGAAACAAATGGTGAGTTGATTGAAGACTACGAGACAAAGATTGATAATCTATATAAAAACTTAGCAGGAATCAAGAGAGTTGAAACAAGCCCCAATGTTTTTGAGGAAAAAGAGGGCGTTAAAGCTGGCAACTCAAGTGTTGTATTTGAAGAAATTGCAAAAGCTGTAGCAGATCAAAAGACAAACACAGAAAAGATTGAAAAGTTTGACGATCTCATTTATGTTTACAACGAAGACCCAGGAATTATGAACACAACATATAACTATATTGTTGGGGTTGATTACACAACTCCTTCAACAAAGGATGACAAAGTGCTTCCTTATACAGTTTATTCAAAATGGGTTGACGAATTTAACACAGCAGCTATTGAGTTATATAATCACGGTGCTGGTCAAGTTGGAGATATCTATGGCGTTTCAACAGACGGATCTAATTACACATTAGAAATTGACCAAGACACAAATAGTTATAAAGGGCTGATTAGAACAAGCTATGGTGTTCACATTATGATGTATTCTGGCGAAGCCAAAAATCTTTTCAACGGCATTGATGAAAACTTTGAAGCTCAAGAAAAAGATATTCAAGTTTTGTATGACACAAGATTAAAGGCTTCAACAGATAAGACATATTTTGATTTACTATATGAAGAATGTGTTCCAGAAGAGTCCTCAATCGCACAATCTATAGATTTAAATAGATTAAAAAGTGAAACACAAAATATAACATATTTCCCTAAATCATTCTAATTAATCATCTAAAAACCTTGTTATAAATTGACAAGGTTTTATTTTTCTGTTATACTAGCTTTGCAATGTGTAAGAAGAAGAAAGTTCAAATTGAAGAAAAGGAGAAGAAGGAAGAAAAGTCTTCCCGTTTTTCTTTGATTGAAGATCTTTCCTCGATTGATATAAATACTCTCTCTGACGAAGAAAAGGTTGAATTAGAGGAAGAAAAGAAAAAGAGAGAGCTAGAAGAAGGACTTAATGACTCCGAGAAAAAGGTGTCAAAAAACAGTCAAAAGAAGAAAAAAATAATCAATATCCTATGTTTTGTCGCTAATATCTTAGTAGTTGCAGGATTATTGACATATCAACTTATAAAAGAACCTTTTGTATCAATAAGAGGATTAGGTGTTAATCCTTGGATGCTCGTTCTTTTGTTTGCTATATTTGGAGTTATGCTTGTATTTGATACATTCCAAATAGGATATCTCATTAAAATGGACACAGGGAAGTGGAGATTGGGCGTAAGTTTTAAGGCATCTGCCCTTGGAAGATATTATGATTCAATAACACCTCTTTCCATCGGAGGAGAACCATTTCAAATCGCATATTTAAGAAAATATGACGTGCCAGCTTCATCATCTCTTTCAATTCCTATTACGAGATCACATATATTTTATCAGCTTGCTTTCTTAATTTTAAGCATAACCGCTTTAATTGTTTCGGGGACAAACTCAGGGTTTAACGCATTTGCATCAGTGATGTCTATCATAGGATTTATTTGCTCATTCTTCGTGCTTTTCTTAGTAGTTTTTCTATCAATAAGTAAAAATGTCGGGAAAAAAATTGTTGTCAGAACTTTAAAACTTCTTCAAAAAATGAAGATAATAAAAAATTATGAAAAACAATATTTGAGAGTTACAAAGTATGTAGAAGAAGTTCAAACTGCTTGTAAAAGATATATGAGAACTTTCAAAGATTTTATTATCAACTTCTTGCTCGCTTTTGTAAGACTTGTAATTCTGTATTCAATTCCATTTATAATCTACATGTGTTTCTTTACAGACGGAACATTTGACTTATACTTCAAGTTCTTTGTTTGTGGGATTTTGACAGACCTTGCCGCAAGCTTCTTCCCATTGCCGGGCGGAACAGGGATGAATGAAATTACGTTTACAGCATTGTTTAGTTCATATTTCTCAGGAGGACGTCTGTTCTGGGCTCTTATCTTGTGGAGACTTATGACATACTATTTGTATATCTTCCTTGGAGTTATTGTTTTAACCTATGATATCTCTTATGGAAATAGAAAATATAGATGGATGAAAAAACAGCAAGAGTTACAAGTTGAGACGGATACATTCAGACAAATCCAAATCCAGAAGTTTAGAAAAGAAAGAGCTAAACGAAGGAGAAGAGAAATCAAAAACGCAGAATAAGCTGCGTTTTTTAATTATTTTTTGCTTGTAAGATCGTGTATATAAAACTTTAAAGTGGCAATATTTATGATATGAAAAAATTATTGCTACTTTTTTTAATAGTCCCGCTGGCCATAGGGTGGTTTATAAAAAACGAACCAAGCAGGGTTTTATCATTGGACGGCATTGAAAAAATATGTATAGTAACGGACGAGGAAGTGGAAGAGTTTGATTCGCTCAAAACAGCGAGCTACAATTACGTTTTATTTAATTCAAGCGAAGAAGCAAACAAAGTAAAACCGAAGGGAATTGTCCTTTACTTAAACAGTGAATTAGATAGATTAAAAGATCAGTTGAACCTCATTGTTGATAGAACAGAGAAAATCAATGATAAGGAGATAATTTATGGCTTTACTACGCAATATGACGGCTTTGTGTTATCAAATAACAAGAGAATAAACACACAAATTGTGGTGCAAGGAGATAGAATAATAGCTGGATTTCCCATGATACTTACGGGTTTTTAAAAATTATGTATAGAAAAACAAAATGTGTCAATAAAGTTTTTGGAGGTAATAATGGAAGCGAAAAAAAGTAATAAATTTATGGATTTTATGAGAAGATATGGAGCGTATATCTTTGCAGGAATCTTAATTGTAGTAATAGGGGTTTCTCTTGGAGTTGTTTATTCACATAACTCAAATCAAAGTGTTGTGGATGTTTCAAATGACGACAAGAACAAGGACAATGACAAAGAGAATCAAGAGCCAGATAAGGAGCCGGATGATAGCGACCCAGGGAAGACAGATGAGCCAGTTGATACTGACCCATTAACGTTTGGTCTCCCAATGCAAAACGCAACAATTATAAAAGACTTTACAGATAAAAAGCTGGAATATAACGCGACTTTAGATAGATGGGAAGCTCATTTCTATATCGATATGACATCTAGTGATTTAAATGTATATTCAGTTTTGGACGGAAAAGTTTTATCTGTTGACTATGATTATTTAACAGGATATGTTGTCAAAGTTCAACATGATGACGGCTTTGTTAGTTGCTACGCTTCACTAAACGACAAAGTTCTAGTTAAGGCAGGGGATACAGTTAAGAAAGGGGATAAGCTTGGCGTTGCTTCAAGCATGGCTAGTGCTTCAAGCAAATACGGCAACCACTTAGAATTTACTCTCTTGAAGGATAACAAGAAAGTTGACCCAAATAATTATTTAGATTTACAAAACAAATAGATATAAAAGTTGAATTCATTTCAACTTTTTTTTATAATAAGTTGATTTTTGCCTTTGATTGTGATAAGATATATTCATCTAGGAGGAAAAAATGACAACGTTAGAAAAAGTTAAAGGTTTAGTGGCTGATCATTTATGTATACCAGTAGATAGCATTTCAGATAATGCAGATATAGTTAAAGATTTAAATGCAGACTCAATAGATTTAGTTGAAATGGTTATGACCTTGGAAGACGAGTTTGGAATTTCAATTCCTGACGAAAAAATTAGCGGAATGAAAACAATCGCTGATATCGTTAAATTTATTGATGAAAACAAATAATTAAGTAAAAAGGACGGGTACTCTCTCGAGTGCCTTTTTTCTTGTCAAAAAATCAAAAAACGACATAATTTGACATCCGTTTGAATAGATTAATACAACGGAGGTTGTCGTGAATAAGACTATAAAAGAAAGAGCTTTGCTTATTGGAAGCTATATAAGAGAGACCGGACAAACAATTAGAGAAACAGCAAAGATATTTGGTGTGAGTAAGAGCACAGCTCACCTCGATGTATCAAAGAGATTAAAGAAAATTAGCCCAAAGCTTTGGAAGGAAGTAAGCAAAATCTTGGTAATGAATTTTAATGAAAAACACCTCAGAGGAGGGGAGGCAACAAGGCAAAAATATTTGCAAGAAAATGATTAAATAAATAAAAAACAAGCATATATCGCGATTTTAATTAATTATTAAAAAATGATTAATTTAATGTAAAAAAAATATCAAATTAATTCATAATTATTTAATTAAAAATTAAAAACGTAGAATATGCATTATTTTATAAAAAAATAATACTTTTTGTGTATTATTTTTTATTTATTTCTTGCCATAAATTAAATCTTTCTGGATGAGTTATTGCAGTGAATATTTTTTTCTTTGCGTCATCATAATTTTCGTCTAGGAGTTTTAGCAATTCCTTCACTTTTTCTCTCTGAGTGTGCTTGTCGGCAGGGCAAACATTCTTCACAACTGGGAGATCTTTAGAATTTTCAATTATCTCATTTTCAGTTATAAATAGCATTGGCCTAATTACAGTTATATCCGTTCTTGAAAGATATGTTGAAGGCTGGAAAGTTGATAATCTTCCCTCAAAGAATAGTGACATAACAAAAGTTTCAATTAGGTCGTCCATATGGTGTCCTAAAGCTACTTTATTGCAACCCAATTCTTTAGCGTAAGAGTTAACAAGCCCGCGTCTTAGATTTGCACATAAACTACAGGGATTTTTCTCCTTTCTTATATCAAAAATTATCTCAAAAACATTCGTAATTTTCTTGTAAAAAGGAACATCTATTTTCTTGCAATATTCTTTGATTTTTGAGAAGTCCATTTCGCCATTTGAAAGGTCTATTGACACAGCAATAAGGTCAAATTTCTTATCATAAAACGATTGAAGTCTTTTCAAAGCTGTCAGCAAAAGAAGACTGTCCTTTCCGCCCGAAAGTCCGACAGCAATTTTGTCTCCATCCTCTATTAACTTTTGTTCGCTACATAGTTTTCTTATTAAACTTAAAATTTTTCTCATAAAAACACCAAGGTTATTTTAATATATTTTCGTGGAAAAATCAATAAAAATTCGACAAAAAAATCAGGAAGATTTATTGCCGAAAAAAATTGATATTTTATTTTTATATATATTATTTATTTTTTTGTCATTCATTTGACATTTAATGACAAAATATTGTAAAATTATTCTGTAAAAAAAGGTTGAAAAAAGGTGAGAGTTATGACTAATATTTTTCAAAATAAAAATAATAAAATAGGAGCGAAAATGAAAAGATTTATTTTCTCATTATTTGGTGCGTTTTTATTATTAGGCAGCTTTGTTTTTGTAGCGTGTGGCGAAGAGTTAAAAGGGGAGATTCAAGTTTCCTCTGATTATTTCGTTACATCCGAAGATAAGGAAAATTACATTGAACTAAGTCTTAACGAAGGCGATGTGCACACCGCGACCGTTAACGCTAAAGTTTTAAATGCCAATGACGGAAGAGTAAAAGTCTCAAACAACTATGAAAGCATTGTTCAAGTAAACACTAACTACAGTGCAAGCGAAGATCAATCTGTAATAACTCTCACAGCTCAAAGCGAAGGACAAGCTCAATTAATTTTGAACAGTTGGTCTGGCTCAGCCGATCCTGTAACAATCAATGTCTATGTTTACAGCGATTTAGTTTCACTCACACAAAAAGAAAACCTTGAAGGACAAAAGAAAACACAGTTTGTTGAAATTGGAAAAGAATTAGAACTTAGAAGTGACAGATTCTTGGAAATGCAATCACGTAACGGAGGAGAAAGCAACAGAAAAGAAATCACATGGGATTTTAACACTGCTGATGGATCATACATAAAACTAGAAAACGCAGCAGAAGGAAGAATTGATTTACTCAATGCAACAGCTGAAGTAGTTGCAACAATTAAAGATAACAAAACTTTGCTTGTTTCACAAAACTATGTTGGAAGCGAAATTGCTTTGATCGCAAATTCAAGATTCCTAACAGCTGAAGTAAACCTCGAAGTTTTAAATACAGTAAATGACGGATTTGGCAACTTCTACTTTGGAAGAAATAGCACATCAGTTGCTCAGGCAATTACAAATACAATTTCTATCGTTAGAAATAACGACGCCGTTGAAGAGAAGGAAGCATACATTAGATTTACAGTTAATACAAGCTATGACTTCAAAATAACACCATATGTCTATGTTAACGGAGTTCTAACAGACGATTGTCTTGCTGTTCCACTAGAAACAAAGAATGGAAATGAATATATCTACAGAGTTAGCGGAAAGAAGGACTTCGATCCTTCAGTAGCTGAAGTTAGATTCGAAATGGAATATGTATATTTCGACAAAGTGATTGAAAGCGATGCTGTTAGATTTGCTGTCAGCGATGTTGTTGACAATATCGTTGTTACATCAGACGAAGGATTAGTTCCAGACGGGGCAACTTATGAGTTATATCAAGCTTATGCAAATGGGAAGGGAAGATGGTTCAACGTTCAGTTGAAGCCAGACACAGTTCTTCCAAGCGAGTCAAACTTCTTCATGGAAATTGATTGTTCAGAAGCAGCAACTCAAAATAACCTATCAGGATACATCAAAGTTACACTCAATGGAGTAAGTGTAGAGTTCACAAAGAATGGAAATATTTGGAAGAGTAATCCAATCAGCAACAACTCAGAATTATTTATCATGGCTGGCTCGGCTGCAACTGGAAATATCAAAGTTAGATTTATCTCAGAGAGAGCAGAAGAGAATATCAGAAAGGAAGTAAACTTTGAATGTGTAAAAGCTCCTTCATCAATTACAGTTCAAGAGGACGCTGTTGGATATTTGGCAACGAATGTCTATAACTCACGTGCATTTGAAGTAAGTGTTGGTGGAATTTCTACAGCTCAAGGCTTGTATCTCGACTTTGACAGAACACTCCCTATCGAAGAATCTGGAATCACATATGAGAATGGAAAAATCAAATTCTCAATCACAAACACAGCACTCAGATTTGAAAAGAGCGAAATTAAAATTACCCTTTGTCACAAGAACGGGATGAGGGCAGACAGAGACATTATCTTGAATACATTCGTTCCACTAGAAGAGGCAAAAATCACTGTTGACCCAACAACATTAACAGGTGTATCAAGTTACACTCTTTCAAGCGGGTCTCTATCAGCTTTAGTCGCAACACTCGGCTCGAGCGTAAAATTAAATTTCAATATTAAAGGCGTATACACCGATTTAACTATTGAAGACGAAATGGGGGCTCTTGACAACACTTGGTTCAACAGAACATCAAATGTATTATTTGCAAAGCAGGAAACAGCTGAGGCAAAAACAATAACATTCACATTCAAGGGATATGACATGGATCACGAAGAAGTGAGCAAAATTTGCTCATTTACTTATGAGGTCTATGTTCCAGTTACAACTATGAAAGCAAACGCTACTACAGTTGACATGGTTTCAGAAGACTCATTGTCAGTTGAAGATAGCGCAAAATCAGTTCAACATGTAATTGTAAATCTTAGAACGGATAACAACAAGGTTACTTACACAGATCTAGGTTTATTCAAGATTTCGCTTGGCGGAGATTCATTCACATTAGGCTCAGAATCTGAATATGCCTTCTCAGGTGACTCATATTCATACACAGTTGACAACGTTAAAGTTGAAAACAATCAATTGTCATTTGACGTTCATGCAAAGTCAACAAATGGATATGGAATTACAAGAAACACTCTTAACGTGGAGTACACAAAATTCAATTTAACATTCAGACTTGCACTAACATTAAATGTTAAGAACGCAACGAGAATTAGCGAACTAGTTTGGGAAAATGAAGTTGATTCTATCTACTTAGATACATCTGCAACAGATATCAACGATAGAAATTTTGTATTCATCACAACATCAAAGCCAGACGATGCTTACAACAAAGAAATCGCATACAAATTCGTTCCAGACAACGGAACATCAGCTAGTGTTCTTTCAATCAAAGACAATATCGTTTCAATAAGTTCAAACTTAGTGACAGGTGGAACAGGATATGTCTACATGCTCCCTAAGGATGCAATTAAGAACATTCAAGGAATTGAAAGCATTCCATATTTTTCAAACGAAAGTGGACAATATGTGCTTAGTTACGTAGCTTTAAGCGATATCGGAAATCAATATTCAGCTCTTGCAAGCAACAACTCTGTATTCCTTGCAGGACTCAATGCAGACGGAAGCAAGAACTATGTAAATTTAAACAAAGTAATCAAGAAAATTAGAGTTATAATAGCCGACGGTCAGAGCGAAGAAACAGCTTATAGAATTTACAGCGAAGATCAGCTCAAGAATATCAGCCTTTCAAAGCACTATATCTTAATGAATGATATTACTCTTGAAAACTGGGCAAGCCTCGGAGAGTTCCGTGGGTCACTCAGTGGATATGTAAAAGAAAGCGACAGATTAACTGGAAATTCATCTGATGTAACAATTACTTTTGCAGGAACAAGCAATCCTTTGTTTGCTGAAATTTCAAACAAGGGAAGCGTTAAAAACTTAACATTCAAAGGTGACGTTCAAGACGCTTTTGTGGCAAAATTAAACAAGGGAACAATCGAAAACGTTAAGATTGATGTTCGCTTAGTTAAAGATAAGGAAGGAAACACAAGAGTTGCTCCAAGTACAGTAACAGCAGAAGATACTGTAAAAGGTGACGCAGGAGCGATCGCAAGTCAAAACAGTGGAACAATCAATAAAGCCTACGTATATGGACCAGCTATATTAGGAGCATCAGCAGGTGGAATTGCAGGTGCAAATAGCGGAACAATTTCAAACTCTTTTGTTGAACTTTATAATTTTGGAGACTCAGTAACTTCAAAAATTACTGGTGAGACTGACGGCTTTGCTGGTGGATTCGTCGGAAGAGGCACTGGAACAATCGAAAACTCTTATGTTTATGATTATGACTTGTCAACAACAGGTTTAAGCAAGATTACAGCAAATGGCGAGAATGCCCGCGTTGGAGCAATGATTGGACAAGACGAAGGCAGCACAATCAAAAACTCATTCGCTGTTGCTAACCTCAACGTATATGCAGGAAATAAGACTAACGAAGAATTAACAGCTTCAATTACAGATTCCTATATATCATATTACGAAGAAACTAAGTACACATCAACAGCTCCAACTTCAAGGAATAATGATACAAGCGAAAACTGGATTTTCAAGGGAGAGACAAACTTTCAGGAATATGTAAACAAGGGATTTGCACACCTTAAATTCTATCAATCAAATATTATTAACGTAGCAGACCTCAGTGTTCAAAGCATTGATGGAAAAGTTTTGTCTGTTGACGATTACAGTGGAATTTTGATGAGAACAAACATCACAGCGGCTTTAGTATCTCTATCAAATGGAGAGAAGAACAGACTCGAAGATGCAAACAAAATATCATTTAGTGATTTATTTGGATGTGAGGATTCAAACGACATTACAGTAACAAGCTCAGATACAGATGTTGTAGATGTAACATCAAACTCAATCGTTATCAAAGGAACAACTACAGAAGAGATTACTCTCACTGTTTATTCAAAGAAAGACTACTCAAAATCTCAAGAATTTAAGTTTGTAGTAATAAACACAATCTCGAACTTTAAGAATGATGTGACAGGAAATGTCTTAAATCTTCAAGTTGGAAACACAGCTTCAATCAACTACACAATCAAGAGCTCAATCTATCTTGGAACATCAAAAGTTTATGACCTCGTTCAAGATAATTATGAGATTACAGCAGATCACAATGGAATTACAGAAAAAACAGAAGAAGGTGCAGATTTCACTCCAGATAATAACAACATTGATTTCACAATCACAGGCTTCACAGGAACAGTCGCTGCAACAAACAAAGAAGAAGTTGGAAGTTACAGCCTCAAAGCAACACTTTCTGTTAAGGGATTAGCTAATGCATACAATGATAAAATTAAAGAATCATTTGAGGATACATTCACATTAAAAACATTCAAAGGTGCAAGACACATTGGTGTTTCAAACAGCCAGATTGTTATCTATCCTTCAACAACAAGCTCAGTGAATGTTACTCTCACAACTGACAACGTGGACGGAGACGCTATTCTTTTCAAGATCGTCAAAGATTTAGAAAACGTTGATGGAACAACTTTAGCAGTTAGTGAAAAATCAATAAATGAATTCACCACTTTCATGGATGCTGATGTAAATAAGATCAAAGTTTTGAAGGCAAACAAAGGGAATAGCAAACAAGAATATGTTCTCACTGTTTCAATTGATGAAAACTACAAGAACAAAATATCTGAAGAAGAAACTTTCTATATGATTATATCTTCACAGAGCGGAACAGCAGACAACGAAAACTTTGTTGTAACAATCAAACTTGAACCACAAGACATTAATCATATTGATATGACAAGCTACTTACACAGCAACCCAACAGTAGAAGGGAATACAACTGTATATCACAGAAAGAATCAAATCTCAAGTATGTTGTCACCGGGGAACTTCTCATATATGGTTATTGGCGTTGACCCAACATATTCTTACTATGAATATTTCACAATTGGCGCAGAGTCATCAGAAGGATACTATTTGAACCTTACAAAGATGGTTCCTTGGGGAGGAACTTTAGATGCTTACACGATTGACAATTCAAACGAGTTTTCATATTTAGGAAACAGTATTCAAGTTAATCCAAACAAAATAAATGGAAGACCTGAACAATACATTTTCAGGGTATATGCTTCGAAATCAATTACACAAGACTGCATTATTCCTCTCACAATCACTTTCTATGGAAAGAATGGAGAGCAGCTTGACACAGCAAGTTATGCATACAATATTACATATCAAAAACCTGCTGAGATCGAGGTTAATCCAGAGCAAAATGGCTCACCAGTTCTTGCCAAGGGAAGCAGTATTCCAGTAAAAATCTCACTTGGGAAAGATCAAACATTAAGCAGAGAAGATATTGGTCTTTCAGGAGTAAAGAGTGGCATTACAATTGGTGAAATTCTTGGACCTTTCTACAACGCTGACGGCTCAAAATATTACACAACATCAGTTAGAGCAAACCTAACTGCAGCTATCAACGGCGGAACACAAGGACTCGGCAATTTCCAAGTATATGCACGAGTTTCACGTTTTGTAAATGGTGTAAAAGAAATTGAAGAGACAAGAAGCACTTTGACTTTAGTTGATTTCAGTTTGTCAAGCTCAACAACTGAAATTGAGATCTACAAAGACGCTATTCATGACTTTGAATTGACATATACATTCGATCCAATTGAATACGCTGACAATGAAGATTCTGATATAGTAAAAAAATTAAATTTAGCAAGAGAAGAATTTGCAAGCAAAGGTTACTATTTAAATAATGATGAAGCATTCAGCATCAACACGGAAAAGGGACAAGATGGAGATATTCAGGGAATAGCCGTAACAGAAAGAATGTACATCGAAGAAGGCAACAATTCAACAAGGGTTAGATTTGTTGATGGAGTTGCAGATTGCGGAAAATTCAAGCTCACTTATGATGAGACAACCAAGAAAATGACAATCACAGGCGTTGCAACAACAGACGAACCTGTAAGATTAAAACTTGTAAACAGAATTTACACAAACAAACTTTCTTCAAGTTACAACGAGATTAGCTGTTATTATAATATTAGTGTAACAGTATATACTGATGAAGAAGATAACTTATTATCAATCTCAAGTGCTGAAGACTTCTTAAATATTCCTAACAATGCAACAGCAGAAAACTACATTTTAACAAACGATATTGAATTAGTTAACTACACACCAATCGATACATCTAAGATTGAAATGCTCGATGGTAACGGATACACAATCAATATCACAAGTTTCAACCTAGAAAAAGGTTCAACTTCAATCGCAAGAGCTTTGTTCTCAAGCGTAACAAGTAACACAACATTAAAGAACATCAGAGTAAATTATTACTATGGTGGACAAATTGATATTGACGTAAGCAGCAGGGACGGATTTAGTGAAATCCAAGTTGCTGGTTTCGCAATTGACAACGCTGGAATTATCTACAACTGCGAAGTTGTATGTCTTCCATATTACTCAAGCACACTTTCATATACTGACGTAAATAAACTGGGATTGAATGTAAGTCTTATCCGTTTGAAAGCAGAATATATCTTGCCAAACGGGACAGATATTAATAGCGAGGTTGCTGGTTTTGTTATCAACAATACAGGTGTAATCACAAACTCAAGAGTGGGTGGCGATAGCGTATTAGTACTCAACAACGACGGGCAAAACGCTTCAAGCGAAGACCTTGGAACATTCAATATTATTGCACAGGGCAGAGTTTCTGGATTTGTTTCACAGAACTCAGGTGTAATCACAAGTTCAAGTGCAAACCGTGTTCAAATTACAAACAAAGCACAAAATATTAACTTCTTTACATCTGGATTTGCAAGCAGCAACTCTGGAAGAATTTCTACGTCCTTTGTACAGGGAACTGAAACAACAACGGGCGATGACAGAACAGACAAATCACTTTGCTTAAACGGAACATCAATATCTTCAAACGGATATGTTGCAGGATTTGTTTCAAACAACACAGGATCAATTGACAACTCATATTCAAACATTGCAATCAAAGGATTGAATGCAGATGAAAAATTAAGTTATTATGCAGCAGGTTTTGTATATCAAAACTCTGGAAGAATCGAACTTAGCTACGCATCATGCAGAATGGAAGGTGCAAACATTTCACAATCTAATTTCTCAGGTGTTGGAGTTAAGGGAGAATCATTAAACACAGGAACAATCGAAAAGTGTTATTATAACGCAAAAGACAGCAACCTCACAGAAGATGTTGAAAATGCAATGCAAACAGGTGCAACACTTGCAAGAAATCCATCATCTGAAACACAATTCTATGGATTCTCATTCGCAACAGAATTAGATTCAAACGACGGAATTTGGTACATCGGAAATGACGGACTTCTAACACTCACAGAGCCAAATCAAATTACATTCTCACACAGAGAGAGAATCGCAACAACAATCAACGGTTCTTCAAAATATCCATATGTTTCAATCAATGGTGATGACGCATTCAAGTATGGAGGAAAGAAGAACCCAGTTATCATCAGAAGTGCAGAAGAGTTTGACCTTGCAATGGGAAATCCAGAAGCTGGAACAAACCTTAAGAACTTAGTAACAGGTTCATATGTAAATGGTGTATACAGATTAGTTTCAACAGTAGATCTTTCTGACCTCAAAGTTGGAGAAGAGGAAATAAATCTAAGCTCAACGAACAAGACGTTCAGAGGAGTACTTGACGGAAACGGATTTACTATTAAGAACATCGCAATCAGTGCTAAGAGAACAGAAAATGTTCTTGAATCAGTTGGACTATTCTCTAAGATCGAAAATGGATCAATCTACAACTTGAAACTTGAAATCCAAAACGTAACAGCAACTAACTCCGCTCTTGTTGGTGGACTTGCTGGAACAATGACAGGAAACAGCAGACTTATCAACATCGCAGTAACACAAGTAGTTCCAACAGGAACAGGTGTAAGTGCAAACACATTCGGTGTTAAAGGTGATAACTTAGTCGGCGGACTTGTCGGAGCTGTTTTCGGGGAAGCAAAGATAACAAACGTATCTATCACAGACCCAATTGTTCAATCTGCTTACTACGATGAAAAACACTCAATTAAGACTGACGGTTTCTACGATAGCCAGACTATATACGATAGCCAGACTATAACAAAAGAAGCCTTTAGTTACAGAAAAGTAAGACAAGAGTTATATAACTCTGAAAGAAATTTCCAAGATTCAATCTCAAAACTTTCATTTGCAGGTGGATTGTTTGGATATATCGACGCATTCAAGCCTTCACTTAGAGACAGCTTCAACATGGAAACTGTTTCAGACAATGGATATAGCATCACGAACCTCAAAGGCTATAACACAGCAAATATCAGAGGTGAAATCGTCGGCGGACTTGTTGGATTCGCGGGAATTACATCAAATGTAAAAGATGCAGGATTCATCTTTACAAGTTCCGACGAAACAACTAATATTATTTCATACAACGGCGCAGCCGGTGGTGTCTTTGGATACACAGTAAGCATCATCAAACAGATTTATGCTGAATATGATTCTGAAACTCAAGATGCAATCGAAGACAACCTTGCAAACTACTATGGTGGAAGCACATCAGTTGAGAGAGGATACTCAGAAATCTTCATCGACACTTCATCATGGAATGTTGGTGCAGGCGACTATATCGAAAATAAGCCAGAGTATATCGGTGGACTTATCGGATATCAAAAATATGGTAAGTTAATCGCTTCATATTCAAAGATTAACGTTATCGCAGGCACAGATGGATGTGTTGCTGGTGGTGTTGTTGGTAGAGTAGGAAATCCAACACCACAATCAGCTTGGAACGAAAACCCAATTAACAACGACGGTGTATCAGGAACATCAACAACAGTTTTACTCAACGAAGTTTACTCTTCTGGAGATGTTCGCGGTGTTGTTGGATCAAAATTCACAGCAGGTGGAATCGTTGGTTCTATCGCAGGAAACGCTAAATTATCACTCACAGCAGTTAACTCAGTTAACTTCTTTGGAATTAGTGAGTATAATCAAGTAGATTATCAAGGTGATAATTCAACATACAGCCTTGCAAAACTTGAAATCTATGCTCTTGTTGGTGAAAGAGAAACGGATAAAGAGGGAAAAGGTGCAGAGCTTAACTCAATCTTGACATTAAGCCAAGCACTCGCTCAACAGGCAAATCAATCTGAAGCATCAGAAAAGCATATTGGCTACGTTTCATCAATGAATTACAAAGGAATAACTGTAGATATTCTTCCTTATCCAGGCTTTGATAAAGTCAAGGCAAAGGCAGAGGGTAAAAATGACAAACAACCACTTTCCAAAAACCTTATTGAAATTAGCCCACTTTCAAAGATAACATCAAGAAAGACAGGTTACATCGAAATGAATGGATACTTCTTGAACTCAGGAAACTGGTCAACAGATAACTGGCGTCAAGACCTCACAGACCTCTATCCAAAGATTAAGTTTGTTGAAATCTTAGATGTAGTTTATCTTGATCAGTACAATATTGATGAAACTCTGATTTTGATGAGATCATCTGCAAAAGAAATCCGTGTTCGTGGATTAGATAAAAGCAAGACTACTCAAGGTCCAATCAACTTGACAGAAGATCAATATCAAGCTCTTCTTGGCATCGATAACTTCGCAGGAAGATTGATCGGAGGATGGGACGCTGACGGCGAGTCTGATTTAAGTATGATTGACACAGTGCCAATTGTACTTGATGGCAAAAACTTAATGTTCAAGAGACTTGGCGCAGGAACAGTCTTCAAAAATTTAAAGATTGTCTATGCATCGGGCGTAAAGGCGGACGGAATAACTTTTGAAGATCTTGACGAAATTAAACAAACAGGTTCGACATTTATTGAACAAGAAGTCAATGAATGTAGATTTGAAAACGTTACTTTTGACTATTCAAAAGTTGGACAAATCAGTTTAACATATGCCGGAACAGACAATAACTACACAGCAGGCTTAATCTGCCCATCCGCAAAGAGCACAAGCTTCATCAAAGTGAAGTTTGAACTTGGGAATAATGGTGGTGAGGGTAATTATATTAATGTCGAGTATCCTGCATCTTCTAATACAACTGGTGGTTTGCCTGTAGAATCAAAAATTAAAAGCACTAAATTTGGCCTTCTCGCTGGATCAATTTTGCAAGCTAATCAATACAGAACAATGGAAATTACTGAAATTGATGTCCATGCACAAGGGAAAACAACTATTTCGTTGTCTGGAGCTAGTGACGGCTATACAGTATCGCCTAATGAAATATTTGCCGGCATTTATGCAGGTGAAATTGGTGACACGAATGCAACACAGGTTACACCTGCTTCAGTTAATCTTACTACGAAGGATATTTGGAGCGACAACGATGGGACTAATGCAACAAGTATTGAATTTAATATTGTTACTAAGGGATCAAAACTATATCTAGGAGGATATGTTGGGAAAGCCGATATTCAGACCTTAGTTCTAAAGAAAGAAGAAAAGGAAGACCACCCACTAAACTTAGATATTATTACTCCTCAAAAAGAAACAGTCGATACAACTATTTATTTAGGTGGAATGTTTGGATCATTAACAGCTAACACAATTAGTGGTACAAGAGCAGGAATCTCAACTTCTATTAGATATAATGCTATAAACAATGATAGTAAAAATTCCAATAAAGTTGCTTTTGGTGGATTAGTTGGTGAGCTAGGTACACCTGATGAGGCAATTAACAGATTTAATATTGAGGTATTGGGCGATTTGTCTTTCGCTGTTGCAAGCGCTAATTCAAAGGATGGACACATTACTGCTGAAGAAATATATATTGCAGGCTTAATCGGAAACGCCAATGTCTCTAGTGAATTTAACTTTGAAGCAGAGAATATTAATTCTTCATTAGGACATCTAAATAACAACGATAGATATAATTTTGGACTAATCAGCTCAGGCGAAAAAACTTTCATCTCAGGTGGAATAGGAAATATCCAACATACAGTTGTAAAAGCTAGTCAAGGAAATGGCTCAAATGCAACTGAAAAACAGTACGAAGCAGATGAAAATTCAAATCTAAATATTACGATCACTCTTGCATCATTTAACTCAAATATTTATAAAGACACAGATAACAATCCTATCGAAATATTATCGTCAGGTAACGTCTACACAGGAGGAATGTTCGGAAAGGTTTTTGCAAAGAATTTAACTATTGAAAAGGGAACAATTAGCCACAATGAAAATATTTCAGCAAATAAATCAACTTTTGCGGGCGCATTAGGTGGAGATATTAACCTAGCAGGACAGTTTAAATTGAATACAGAGTCATCAAACGCAGATGACAAATACACTATAGAGTCTAACATTGCGCTTAATATGTCTAATAACGAAGACGCACGCGTAGCAGGTTTAGTAGGCTCTTTATCTACAGATAAACTTGAAATGACTTCTGATTCAATTAAAGGAATAAACGGAAACGTTACACTGAAAGGACAAATTAAGGATTTATACGCAGGAAGCGTATTTGGATCATTAACTGCTACAGCATGTGAAGAAATCGCTAATTCTTCAGATCTCACAATTTCTGGAAATATTGTTTCAGATGCAACAATTAAGTTTGCTCATATTGGTGCTTTAGCTGGATCGGCTACGGGATCGGCTACGGGAGCTGTCAATATTGGAAATAACTTAACTATCGACAATTTTACAGTTGGTAAAACAGCCAACCCAATCAACTTGACAAAGGATTCGATTAAGAACTCATATACAGAAAATGAGATTGCTCCATTATCAGCTGGAACAATCTACGCTGGTGGATTAATCGGACAAAATAGTGCAAGCGTAACAGTTGGTGGTGCAGAGTTCACAGGAAACTCAAAGATCGCCCTCTCAGCAACAGACAACACATATTTTGGTGGACTTATTGGAACAACCGAAGGTGGAAATGTATCAGTTACAAATTTCCAAAACAGAGGAATGTTAGCATTGACAAGTTCCGCAAGTAGCGACTACGTTGGTGGAGTTGTCGGAGAAGCTGCAACATCTGCTACAATCGGCATTTCAAATGCATTTGTAGATGCAAACTTCTTTGTAAACGCAGAGAATCTCACAGCCGGCGGGATTGTTGGACATATTTCAAGCGCAAGAGGAGAAGGAATCACAAATTCAGTCTTTGGCGGTGCATTCAAAGTTTATGGAGCAAATTTAACTAGCGGCACACACACCTTTGGAGGAATTGTTGGTAAAGACGAAGGTTCATCAACAATTAACGTCACAAACAACGCATCTTATGGTGATTACATCATCACTTATAGCGGAAATGCCCAAAAACTTTCAACCTTTACATTTGGCGGAATTGTTGGATATAGCAAAAACTTATCAATTCAAGGCAACCTATCACTTACAACATGTAACAATGATAGAATTGCGAAAACTGAAGCAAATGATAGAATTGCAGAAACTGAAGCAAATGATAGAAGACATGCAATCTTAGGAGCTTTGGGAGAAGGCACAACTACTTGGGATGCATCAAATCTTTATTCACATGCAGTTACACTTACAACTGACGACAAAAGCTACAAGGATAACGATAATAATGACGTGATGATTGGAACTGATGTTGGATACAACAATACTTATGCTCCAAGTGGCACATATCGTGGCTATGGATCAAAATACGAGGGAGATTACGAAATTGATGGAGTTAATATAAGCGAATTGATTAATAATCACTCACTAATTTCTCTAATCACAGATAAAATCAATGATGGTAGTGGCCTTAATCTAGGAATAACATTCAACAAGGGTCATAAGCTTAACCCAATTACAATTGGATCTACTGGTGCTGACACGACTGGTGCAGATTATAATTCAACCACAGTTGAAGTTGATAATAATTCAACATTAGAAAAATCAACTTTAAACGGTGTTACATATTACGTATTAAAAGAGGATTTGACAAGTGCAAATCAAATTCAGGTTAGTCCTAAAAATGATTGCAAGCTCGCGATTGTCGGAGATGCAAGAACTGTTGCTTTTGGAACAGAGCAATCAGCTGCAACCACAACTTACATCGCTCATGAGTTAGCTCAAAACGAATTTATTTCATCAATCAGATTGACAGCAAACATCGAGACAGATAGTGGCGTAAACGGTGGACTTTTGAATGTGATGACAGGTGGAACGCTATATGCCGTTGCGGTTTATGGAAACATCTCTGTTGGAGGAACCGGTGCAATCAACCTTGCCCCAATCGTAGGAAATCTCAAGAGCGGACTTATCGACGAGTCAGTGGCAGGAGCGAACGTCCTTTATCGTGCAGGAGTTGGAAAAGATGAGAGCGGAAACGATAAAACAAACACCTCAGCAGGAGGCGGAGAAGTAGCTGGTTTTGCAACACTTTCAGACCATAATGGCGAGCCAATCACAATTAGAAATTCATATTCAACTGGCAGAGTATCAACATATATCAATGCCACAACATATGGATTCATTGATGGATCAAGCAATGGAAATGTAAACGTTTCAAATTGTTATACAATTTCACAGATTGACTGGCATGATTATGTAAATGGTCAAACAGAACCAGCTGCATTCAACTTCGGCACGGCGGCATACACTAACTGCTGGTACGACGTTAATGCAACGGAGTATAGTAAAACAGAGACCGGAGTAACAGAAAAAACAACAAGTGCTGTTACCGTCGATTTTGCAGGGGTTCAAAGCTCAACACCTGGCACTGGTTGGACTGCATCAGAAGACTATAATTTTGGATATCAAACTCGAAACTTTGGATTCTTGAAGCAATCATCATACGCAACGAAGACTGAGACAGCAGGCGCTGACAGATATGCTCAAACAAAGTATACTTACACTCCAAAATCTTGGGATGAATTTACTTATGGTGACAATGACTTCATGATCGTTCCAAATGCAGGAAAACTAGCACAGATATCTAAATTGACTAACGGAAGATATGTTCTCACAAACGACTTAGAGCTTGAGAAAGCTAATTTGCAAGGTATTGAACTTGGCAGTTTCTCAGGCACACTGGATGGCCAAGAATACACAATTGATTACGAGCTTAGTGATGATGCTAACTCAACAACTAATAAACCTTTGTTTACAACTCTTTCAGGTTCAGTTCGAAACTTACGTTTGATGAATGTAAACATCAATACAAGCTCTGATGGGGTCAACATTGGATCACTTGCAGAGAAACTAACATCTAGCGACAGCAAAATTTACAATGTTGTTGCTAGTGGATTTATCAACATACCTTCGAACCAAAATGGTGGTGCTCACGATGTGGGAGGAATAGTTGGTTACTCAAGAGGTAATTCCTCTATTGAATACTGTAAAAATTATGTAAAGGTTAAATCTGAAGCACTTAAATCTAGAGTTGGTGGAATCATTGGGAATGCAAACGGAGCTTTAACTCTATCTAACTGTATAAACTATGCACCGATTCAAAATGATAGTACCTATTATGATGGTATTAGAGACTGTTACACTGGTGGTATTATTGGAAAGGCAGCTGGTATAAATATTTCATACTGCGGGAACACTAACTCGGTTATCGCGGGATATGTTATAGATACTGATAAAGACGGCGGATATGTTGCCGGCGGAATTGTAGGATATGTTGCGAGTGGAAGTGTAAAGAATTGTTACAACACCGCAATGATTAAAGCTGGTAACAAAAAAAGCACAAAGGAATCCTATGCTGGAGGAATTGTCGGAAAAGCAGACGACGGAACATTCTCTAACCTCTACAATGCTGGCGTAATTGAAGCTTTGGGAAAGAATATAGAAGAGGAGCAAATTGAGAAAGTTCGAGGTCAGGTTGATAAAAATAAATTGTCTGGAGATGTTACGATAAAGATCATCGATGCTAAAATAAACGTTTATGCAGGAGGAATAATTGCAAATAACTATAACAGATGTTCATCATACAAAAGCGATGGATTGGTATTAAGAAATGGAATTTACGAAATATTAGAAAAAGGAACTACTTATTTCTATGATTGGGGATCCGGGACTAAATTAAAAGATTATAAAGGTATGTCGATTTCGTTTAATGCATCTGATGTGAATATTACTGGATATGATGAACTAGGTTATCCTTCTTCATTCTGTGTAACTGGTAATAGAACGATTACCTATGGGCAAGTAGATACAACTCACGTATTCAACACAGGGGTTTCAAAAGATGCCAATATAATGGTATCTAATCAGACGATTATTTCAGAAACTCGTTACTTAAAAGGTACAGAATCTTATTATGAAAAGAGTAAGATAACAAACGAGGGGACACTCACTAAAGAAGAATGTGAGAAGTTATTAAAGTTAAATGTAGATAAAACAGAGGATTTAAAGGAAACTAGTGTTGGAGGAAAATTTACTGCAATTATTAAGGATTCAAAAGGTCTGGAAAAAACTATTAATAACCAATATAAAGTAGTAGATATTGAAATTGATGAAAGTTATCAAAACGATATTAAGAAGGCTATAGAGGAGGCAAATTATACGCCAACGATCTCTATTGAAAATAAGAATTCGCAAGATTATGAAATTATTGATAACAAAATTGTAAAAAAGGAAAATAAATACTACCTAAGAATAGGCCTTTTAAATAAAAAAGAAGACTCACAAGACGTTAATGTTAATATAATCTATAATCTAACATTTGTAAAAGCTGATGAAAGCGTAACTATTAATTTAAGTGCAACAAATATTGTTGTAGATGGAGAAAATATTAAGTTATATCTGAGTGAACTGCAAAGATCGCAATTATATGAGAATGGTAGTTACTTAGTTACTTTTACCGAAAAACTAAACCCAGATGTAAAGAAATCTTTTGATAGCAAATATGAAGATGGGATACTACATGTTATTGGAGCAATAAAAGAAGGGGAATTAGGTAAAAACGTAACAGCGAAAGAGATTAGCGATACCTATAATATTTCTTACTATGGATCAGGTATTGAAAAATCTTTATCATTTGAAGATAATTATACTCTTTCGTCAAAGAGCGATTATGCTGAAATAGAAAATACAAAATCTGAGTTTGAAAAGACATCATTTACTACGGGTGGACAGTATAAAACATTGTCTAACGTGAATAATAAATATATAGCTTACTCAAATGGAAATTTCAATGATAGTTTGATAAATAAGTATTTATATGAGACGGGAACATATGGAGATGAGAATAATAAAATTGAATCAATAGACCTTCCTAATTCAGAGCTCTGGACTCAAAAGACCTATCAAAAAAATCTTGACGGAAGTTTAACAATAACAGGAATTATTGAAAATGGTGACACAAAATATGAAATGGATATAACGTGTTATATAAATAAAAAATTTGTATCAACAGGTGAAGGCACTTTCATATTAAAGGACTGTGATGGGCAAGTTGTATTTAAAATTAGTTATGATACTCTTGTAGGGGCTTGGCTCAGATCGAGTATCCCAGTTTATGTTAAATTCCAAAGAGATGACAATTATGGTAAACTCGGAGATGGAGAAGGAAATTTTAAATATCCAACATTTAAAACAACAATAACAACCGAAAAAGGTGCGACTTATACAGGAACTCAAGTGGATCAATGTATTTATGATGAAAATATATCAATTGGTGGTTTTTCCTATCAGACATGGCATTATGAATCTTCAATTAATAGGACATTGACAAAAATTGAAAATTCATACACGTTCACAAAAGCAAAAGATTCAATTGCAGTCTATGAAATTTCTGACAATTATGGAAACAAGAAGACATATTTTGACAACTCAAATAATACATCATATACTTTAGACTATAGCTTCTCATACTCAAATCCTGTCACTAACGTGCAATTAAAATTCACAACAAGGTCGTATAAATTATATACTGAAACAGCTAACTATACATACTATCTTTCAGTTGATCCTGAAATGATTAATGAGAGAACAAGCTTTACAGCAAATGTATCGCAAAGTAATTTAGTTTTAATAGATAATGACAATAATGAAATTAAAGGTAGCAATGGCAAAATTACTATTTCAAATCAAGATTATGCGTACTTTATAAATGGCGATAAGTATATTTTAATTAATCAATCAACAGGAGAAATAATTAATTCTAACACTGAAGCATATGAAATTGAAGAAGATGGAGATAAGTATACATCTAACAGAGTTGTTATTACGATTGGTAATGATAAGTATGTTTGTGGTTCAGTCAACGAAAATGTTAATAGTAAACTCAAAACAGAAAAAATTAGCATTTCTTCTAAGGAAGCGGCTGCGGGTACTAAAGAAGATCCTTTAGCTGTTGAAATTGATGAAGTTAAATACGAGTTTACTTATATTGACGGAAAATTAGCCAAAGTTGGCACAAATTCTAATGTAAAATTTGATAATAATAATGCAAATACTGTTTTAATTAAATCTATCCCTTATTACTATCTAATTGAAGAAGTTAATCAAGATGGAATGAAACAATATAAATTAACACTTTCTACCATTAAATTTGAAGTATCATTTGAAAAATATTCTGTAAATAATTATTCAATTGAAGTAAAAGTAGACAATTTGTCAAAATCAAGCGATTTTACAATTTCATATGTAGAAAGTGAAGTGGATGTACCATATGGTGACTATATAAAGGAAGTACAGACACGACCAGAAACATCTTATGAATTTTCAGAAGACGGGAAAAAATTATCATTAATTCCAAATAGCGATGAAGATCAAGAAGTTGAGATAACTTTTAAATATAAGACACATAATGAATATTTCAGTGAAAACACAGGAGAATCTCCTTATATGTCTAATATAAGTGGAAAGGCTTCATATCAGAATACTTCTAATTCTTATGAAATAATAATTTTTAAATCAGATATTAATATTAATGATAATGTTAAGTCAATCATAAAGAGTAAGATTATTGGGAATAAATATTTCCTAAATTTTGCAACTAATGAAAACTACTTAATTAACGGAATTGATACAAGTGAAGGCGAGATAAACGATTTAAATTTCGCTGGAGCAGTGGTTAATGATGGTACTAGTGATTTATCCCTAATTAATATGGGCGCTACTAAAATTTCAGGAGCAAAAACTTTTGGTTCAATAACATCATTAAACGATATAACAAGGGATGTTTACTTGTTTGGCAATACAGGGTCTGGAGCATCAAGCTTCGTAAATTACAGTCGATTCAAAGATGATTATGATGGGACTCAAATTAACAATCTGATCAAGTTTGATGGAATTAGCGTGAACTACGGATTAATTGTTGGTTTTGATGGCAAAGATGGAGAAGATGGTGAATCTGGAGAGACTAACAATGGCAGAAACGGTCAAAGTATAGGTAACGCCGAGTTAGAAAACAAAGGCGTTTTAAAAGCCGGCCTTGAAGGGAATGGTGGTCATGGAATGGATGGAGAACTTGGCAAGGATCATACAAGTTCAGACCAACCTAAATGTGGCGGTAAAGGACAAGCAGGAGGATTAAAAGGAGCACCAGGTGAAGTCAGTGCAAAATCATCATCTGGAGCTATAGTAACCCTAAAATCAGGAAGAAACGGATGGAATGGAAATAATGGGCATGGTGGAGTAGACCTCAGTGGAAGCAATTTTAAATTTGGGGTGGATGAATATAAAGGAGTAGAGGTCATCGGCGTTGAAGAAATTTCTGTTAAAGTTTCTACATTTGATTATAATTCTCAAAATGATGAAACTAAAGAATATGCGGATAAATCATTAAAGCTGTATTGGGATCCAGCTCTTATCAACGATAATCGAACTTATATACGTGGAAGAAGTCATGAAACTTACATTTTTGGAAGAAATGGAAGAATAGCTGCAAACACCTTTTATTGTCTGCCTTCAAGAGTTGCGTATAATGCATTTTTGTATAATAGTAGTAACCAACTAGATAGAGATGGAATCGTTAATTTTTATAATATTTATTTGTATAATGACTTTAGTGTGCATACATATACAATTGAAGCTACATATTTTAGAAAGGTAAACGATGTAAGCAAAATTAATGCATCAGTTGGAGGCGATAATATTTAAAATATAGCAATTTGATGTTAACAAAATTACTATGTTCACTTTTTACTAATTAGCTGTATTTTAGAAATAAAGCAATTTTTCTAGCAAAAAGAACACGACGGGAGTCGTGTTCTTTTTAAATCCTTCTTTTTAACTTCTTTTTTTTAACTTCTTCTTAAATACTTTTTAACTTCTTTTTAATTCTACTTTTTTACACTTTTTCTAAACTACTTTTTAATACTAATTCTATTGCTGCTTTTTATTGTTCTCCTTAATAGTTCTTTTTAATATCTTTTCATGGAGATTTTAAATTTTTTAACCTTTTTATTTTTTTCTGTTTTTATTAATTTTGATGATTTTTATGTGATTTTTGCGAGATTTAGGGGCTAAGAGAGTGGAGAATTGAGGGAATGGGATGCGAATTTAAAATTTTTTTTGAAAAAATGCTGGAAAATGCCGTATTTTATTTGATTAGAGGGGGATTTTGTGATAAAATTTCATTAGAAAATTTTAAAGAATAGGAGAAAATTATGACGGAAATTTCTGTCAGTAAAAAGCTAAAAATTAACAGAGATAGTGATATTGTTATAGAGAAAAACAAGAAACCTTTTGATGAAGAGCATATGCATAATGGTCACAGAGCGAGACTCCTTGAAACCTTATACAATGTTGGAATAGAAAATGTTAGCGACGTCCAAGCAATGGAATTTATCCTTTTCTACATATTTCCAAGAGGGGATGTTAATCCGCTCGCACATCGTCTGCTTCATGAATTTGGGACAGTTGCCAATGTTCTTGATGCTGACATAAATTCACTCAAAGAAATCAGAGGAATGGGTGAGCGTTCTGCAAAGAGTTTGAAGCTACTCGGTGATCTATTCTTCTACTACACATCGAACAAGTTATCTGAGAAAGTTGTTCTTTCCAGTCTTGCTCAAATAACGGACTACTTTGAAGAGCTACTTAGATTTGAACCTAAAGAGAAATTCATTATTATTGGTCTTGACCCAAGCTATAGACTGATACAAAAGAAAGTCGTTGCCATTGGTAGCGTTAAGAATGTTGGGATAACACCAACAGCCATTACAAACTTTGTTTCATCATGCAATCCCGCAGCAGTAATTTTCGCACATAATCATCCTGGTGGCAAGTCTACCGCATCTACTCAAGATATTGAGGCAACGGACAGACTTGAGAAACTTCTTGTTTGTCTTGGAATTAAATTTATCGATCACTTTGTAATCGGCACTGACGGAATTTACAGTGTAAAAAGCAAGGGCAGATTAAGGGATTTTAATTAGCCTTGCTATCAACGCTCCACCGAAAGCGCCTATGAATGCGAGAATAAAAACAACTAAGGGAAGAAGGAATTTCTTCTCTTTTTTCTTCTTTTTTGGGGTTGTAATTTCATTGATAGCTGGCAGAATGCACAAGCAATAGATATTGTCGTCGTCATATTTCACAGAAACATAGTCCTGGCGTTCGAGATAGGATATTATATGGTCCAGCTCGTCCGTGTCGCATCGATATCTTGCCGGAAGTGCGGAGATAATATCGTTCTTATCCAGAATTTTATAGCTCCCATTCTTGCATTCTTTCTGCAAAATTTTAAGTATCAATGTACTTTTTGTGTCTAACATAACTATATTTTTAGCATTAAAATTTATTTTAATCTTTTTTCGACAAAAGTATTGATTTTTTAGTGATTTATAGGTATAATAGGGTTATATACAGGAGGGAAAAATGGCAGAAAAAGTTAAAGTTGAACAACCAGTACTTGAGGGGTTTGAACATCTTGTAAAACCAAAGACTTTCGAGATTTATGTAAACAATATGCCAAAGGCAAGTACACAGGAAGAAATTGATAGACAGAATAGGGAGCTTGACGAGATAGAATCTGCTCTAGAGGGAAAATCAATTGAGGACACTGACCTTTTTAAAAGATTAATCGCTGAAGGGATGACTGAAGTTCCATACGATGAACTGCCATTCGATACAGAAGAACAGAACACGGTCGAAGAAAAGAAAGAAGAACCTCAAAAAGAGGAAAACAAAGAAGCTGTTGAAGTTAAGAAAGAATCTCAAGAACCAAGCGAAGAAGAAAGATATCGTAGCGAGATTGAGGAAAAATATGAATTAGAATGGTGGCAAAGATAGTATAAAAATTAAAGACTGAAATTTTCAGTCTTTTTTGTTGCCTGAGTGACCTCTATGTTTAGTTATATGTGATAAAGTCAATAAACATAAAGAGGTCTGCTTTGAGTCGAAAGGAGAAATTGGTGTTATTATATCTTTGCAGGGTATGTTCGCAGAAGAGGACATATCTTATTTCTCCGCACCAAATTGCCAGCAACCTTTCAAAAAACTTTGTTTTGTCGGTCTCCGAGATTGATGAAATAATGACAAACTTGTCCAAGGAAAACTATATCGACTTTGTTGTTTCCGAAACGAAGAATGATTATATGTATTGCGTGACACTTCGCAAGAAAGGGCAGTCATTTGAGCTTGATTTGAAAAATCAAAAACGTAATTTTGGGATGCTTATTCTTCGCACAATTTTTTTAGCTGTGATAAGTTTTGTTTTTGGCCTAATTTTAAAGGCAATTTTTACTTAACTTAAATTGACTTTTTCGATAAAAAATGATAAAATTCTCTTGGATATGAAAGTAATAAATCTAGCGTCAGGGTCAGACGGGAATGTTACATATATCGAGAGTGAAAATGCCAAGGTCATCCTTGACATGGGTTTGTCATGTACAGAAGTTGTTAAGAGATTGGCACTACTAAATATTTCGCCAGAGCAAATAGATGCAATTCTCATCTCACACGAGCATGGAGATCACATGAAAGGTGTGGACGTTTTTTGTGGGAAGTTTAATAAGCCAATCTATGCACACAGAGATGTTTGGCAAGGGCTCAATGCGAAGCTCACGAGAGTAAAAATTGAGAATAGACGTCTTTTTGATGAAGAGCAGTTTGAAGTAAAGGATCTTATCATCAGACCTTTTGCAGTACCACACGATGTACCTTGCTATGGATTTTCGTTTATAGAAAATTCAAATAAAATAAGTATTTTGACGGATTTGGGACATACTACAGATAGAATACTTTCGAGTGTTCTAGGAAGTCAAATTGTTTACATAGAGGCCAATTACGACAAAAAGATGCTCAGTCAAAATGAGAAATATCCATTGAGTCTTAAGCGTAGAATCGCTGGGCCAAACGGGCATTTATCTAATGAAGATGCTGCTGACTTTATTGTAAGGCTTGTCATTGGTGGGACAAGACAGATTATTCTTTCTCACTTAAGCAAGGATAACAACACGCCAGACCTCGCATATAACTCAATCGCCCAGTTTATTTCGAGATATGGTATCATTGAAGGACAACATGTCATGATTGACGTCGCTTCGCAAAGACCAGGAGTTTTGTTTAAATTAAAATAGCTAAAACTTTTTGACTTCATAAGGAGGAATATGAAGAAAAATCTTTTAGCTTTTTTTATGTTGTCTGGGATGCTGCTGACCGGCTGTTCTAACACGTTATCGTATAGCGGCTACTCTGAGCCAAATGTTAACATGCAGGTTAGGGAAATAAATTCTGCAAGTAATGATGTGAGTCAAATGCTGAGTGAAGCGCGTAGCGCCGTTGTTGGAATTGCGGCTGACTTAAATGACGGTTACGCAATAGGGACGGGTATTGCCATAAGCGAAGGGGGATATATCCTAACAAATTTCCACGTTGTCGAAGGGTGCAACAAGATAACTTTATATTATGCTGACAAGACAACAGGATCTGCTCAAGTCCTATGGGGAAATCCAAGTATGGATATGGCAATATTAAAGTCTTCAAGGGAGATCCCATATTTATCAACGAGAAATTTAGATGATATTCTTGTCGGAGATGAGGTGTATGCTATTGGGACCCCGCTAACTCTTCAGTTTAAACATACAGTGACTAAAGGGATTGTCAGCGCAATGGATAGAGTTTTGGAAAGTGAAAGCTCTTATGGAACAAGCTTTTTACAAAGTTTAATTCAGCACGACGCGAGCATAAATCCAGGGAATAGTGGCGGACCTCTGATCGATTCTCAAGGACGAGTTGTTGGAATCAACACACTTAAAGCGACAGAGGGAGAGGGAATAGGTTTCGCCATTCCAATTGAGCTTGGCAAGATCATAGTTGACAAAATAAAAGCTAACAACAATTACAGCTCGCCTTATCTTGGAATCTTTGGATTTGATTCATCACTTGCCGAAGTTTATGGACAGCAGCTTAATACTCAAGGTGTTTATGTCGTCTCAGTTAAAGATAGAGCAAAGGAAGCTGGGCTTAGAAAAGGGGATGTCATAATTGCCGTTGATGATCAAAAAATACAGAATATGCTCGATTTTAGAATTGAATTATATAAACACGACGTTGGAGATACGATAAAATTAACATATTTTAGAGATAACTCCGAAGGTCAGGTTGAAATCAAACTTCAAAAGCAATAAACAAAATTCTTTCTAAAAATACAATAGTATATATTTTTCGCAAACTCAATAGATGTAAGATATAAGAGAGGTGTAAAATGTTTAACAAAAAAATGCTTTTACTTATATCTTTTTTATTTTGCGTAGTGCTAACAGGCTGCTCAATAAATATACAAGACCTTGCGAAGCAAAGTATATCTGAAATGGTGGAAGTTTACTTTTCTGGCGCAGGTGACTTTAGTGCAAATATAAGTTCCGGCCAACGAGAAGAGCCTTATGAGTATAACGGAAAAACTGGTGAGCTCAAAGACTTTTCAGTAGTGACTATGCTTGTTTCAGACAATCAAAAATGTATTCAAGCGGAAATATCCGTCAATGATAAAAAAGCTACCATAATCTTAGAGCAAGATTTGCTCAGCTCATCCTACGTTGTTGACCTTGGATATAAAGTTAGTGAAGACGACAAAATTTCAATCAAATATAAAGGCAGCGTTGTTGATCTTGAATGTAGGTCACAAAACTTCAATATAAAAAGCAGTGATGCGCTTGAAATTGGAACAGAGGCTTTTTCAGACGAACTAGAAAATTTAGTTAGTAAGAGAAAACTCAGCGCAGAATGTTATCTAAGAATCATCGACAATCCAAACGATAAATTTAACAGGTTATTCTGGTACTTTTACATTTATGCAGAGAATGGAACATCGCATTATTGTGTTATAAATATTGAGGATGGCAACATCCTAACTAAATCTTAGACAAAAAAAGCGTCGCAGAACTGCGTTTACTGCCGTCCATTTCTGACAGTCATTTACGGGGTTGTAAACTCCTGCCAGCAATGACCGGCGAGCCTTGTTCTGCTCGCTTTTTTGTCTAAGATTGATTACTTCGAGATAATTTTTAACGGTTACATAGGTCACTATGCGCCCACCTCGGGTGAGCCTCGAGCTTAAAAACTGGCGCGCCCTTATGGGGCTTGCCTAGTTTGTCACCGCACAAATCAATTATTTTTCAGCCTTTTGCCCTTTCAAGAACCTCAATGAGGAACCTCTATTGAGAGCCTTAAAATGCCAAAATCCAAGAAAAATCTCTTGATTTCTGCTGTCATATTACATTGAAAGAGAGTAAACTAAGTATTATGCTTTTTGTGTTGTGGAGATATATTAATAAAAATTCATCCACAAAAAGTTTATTAAAATAGCACATTGCCTAAAATCTATTTATGTGTTTGAAAAAATGAAAAAGTGTGCTATAATAAAATCATGAAGAAAATATACGAAACAACGCAAAAAGAAAAAAATAAGTGCATCGTTGTTGCAGTGTGCATTAATAAAAACGATGACAGGGAAAGAAAGCTTGACGAAATAACTAAACTGGCTGAGTCCACTGATTTAGAAGTGGTCAATTCTTTCGCGCAAAATATTAGGGATTTTAACAAGGCAACTGTGCTTGGAAAGGGCAAGCTTGAGGAAATAAGGGCATATATCGAGGAATGCGAAGAAGAGATTACTCTCGTCGTTGTGGACTATCCGCTGACAGCTTCTCAAACAAGGAATATCTCGGATGTTTTAGGTGTAAGAGTAATTGACAGAGTAGGACTTATTATTGATATTTTTGCACTAAGAGCGCAAACCTCTGAAGCGAGATTACAAGTTAAATATGCGCAAGATAGATATCTTATGCCAAGACTTGCCGAGGTCAAGGGATCAAGCGGAAGATATGGCGGATCTGGCGTGGGAATGAGAGGACCTGGAGAAACAAAACTTGAATTAGATAGACGAAAACTTGAAAAAGAAATGGATCTTCTTAGAAAAGAAATCGCGCAAGTTAGAAATAAGAGAGGAATTAACAGAAGAGAAAGAGAAAAGTCAGGAGCAAAGAGAATTGCAATTGTTGGATACACAAACGCGGGCAAAAGCACTCTTATTAACGCACTGACGAAAGATAACATTTATGCGGAAGACAAGTATTTTGCAACCCTTGACACAACGAGCAGAAAGCTCTATCTTGGACAGGGGAAAAATGTTGTTATAACTGATACAGTTGGATTTATTACAGATCTTCCTCATGAGCTGGTCGATGCGTTCGCTTCAACTTTGGAAGAAGCAAAAGATGCTGACCTTATTTTGCACGTTGTTGACCCAACACAAGTAGGGAAGGACGGATCAAGTTACTTTGAAAAAAATATTGAAGTAACAAACAAAGTCCTTGATGACATTGGAAGCAAATGCGAAAGAATATTAATTTTCAATAAATGTGATATGCTTAAGGACGAAGGGAATTTAAGAGAAAGAGGAATGCTTGTTTCTGCTAAGAAAAATATTGGCTTAGATGAGCTTAAAAATTTGATTAGAGAAAAGTTGTATAATGAATAAAAATATTTTATAAAAAAAGATAAGATTGAAGTAAATCAAATCTTATCCTTTTTTAATGTATACTAATTATATCTTGTCGACGTTTGCTTTTTTAACTTTGGCCTTTTTCTTAACAGTTCCTTCTACTGAAAAACATTCAGCTTCATTGAGCTTTTTGAGTAAGAATTCAAGGTCAGTCCCATGAGCCTCACAAGCCTCTTCAAGCGTTTCCATTCTTCCCATTGGACAGTAGATGCAGTGCATATCAAATCCAAGAAGGATTTCGCCAAGGGATGGATCTATATCTAAAACTTCGGCAATTGTCATGTCCTTTGTTATTTTCTTCATTTTTCTTTCTCCTATTTACTTACTAATCTTATATCAAAGCTCTTAAAATGTCAACTAAAATTTTGTCGATTTATATCACAATGTCATATCACAATACTTAGGAAAATAATATATGGCATGGAAAGATTAACAGAAATAATTTCAAAAAAGATTATCTCCCAAGAAGAGGGAGCTTGCGTTGGATACGTCCTTTGTCCACTGATAGATTTTCAAACTATGAGCGTATATGCATTTTTGGTATGTGATGAAACCGAAGAGAAAATAAAATATCTAGACTGTAAAAGTATTTTATCAGTCCAAGAATTTGTTATGATAAAAAACAGCAATATGCTAACTTTTGGTGAAAATATGCAGAATAATTCACCTATTGGGAAGCAGGTTATTTCAGCGGATGGAATTAATTTAGGGAGAGTAAAAGAAATTTATTTAAATAATAAAAAAATTCAGAAATTAATTACTGAAAAATGCGAAATATGCCCGCAAAATATTTCTATATGGGACGGAGAATATTTAATTTTCAGTGAAAAAAGAATTAAAAGAAAAAAAATAAATAAATTCCAAAGAATTGATAAAAATATTATGCAAAAAGTGGAAATTCAAAATAATAAATACGCTGAAAATAAGGAAATAAAGAATATTTCCGTGCAATTGCCATATAAAACTAATATTTATTCACAAAAATTACTTGGAAAAATAGCAATATGCGATATTTTGGGATTTAATAACGAATTAATTGTTAAAAAAAATGAGGTAATAACAGATAGGATAATTACAGTTGCAAAGAAGCATAATAAATTAAACCACTTACTTGTAAACTGTAAATAAAATAATTTTATTTATTTTGTTAAAACCCTTTTCAATCGTTTGTATTTTTAAGAGGTTTCGTAGTATTATATTAATAGATTAAATACTGGAAAAGAGAGGAAAAAAATAATGCAAAGAATTATCCCCAGAAAAACAAAAGTAAAATTAGAGTTTGTTAAAGGAGTAACTGCTTTCGACCTTATACTTGCTGTCATAGTTGTAGCTGTCGCAGTTGTTCTTTTTGCATCTAACTTTGCAAATCATATTTGGATCGCTTTAGTGTGGCTCATTGTTGGGCTCTCACTATTTATCAAGGTCGCTGATGATGAAAGATTCTATGTGACAATATCTCACTTGTTTAGATTCTTGGCACAGAAGAAAAAGTTTTCTGTTTCAGACGGGAAATCAAAGAAGTCAGACATCAACGAAATGATTCCTTTTACAAAGATTGATGCAAACTCATACATAGACTTTGGCGGATACTATGCTCAAGTTTTAGAAATTAAACCTGTGCTTTTTGGATTGTTAAATGAATATACACAGGATAACGTTATTGAAAGTTTCGCGAACGCTCTTAGAAGATTGACACCTGACCAAACATGTTCAATTATTAAACTCAACAGAGCTATGCTTTTAGATAATTACATTTACAACGAAAACAAAAAGTATGAACTTCTTTTGGAAATGCAATATGAAGGACAAGTAACAGACGCCGAAGTTGATTCAAGAGCACCTGTTTTCGAAGAAAGAGTTTCCTTCATGGAAAACCTTAACAGACGTGAAAAAGTTTATCAAGATCACTTCTATCTCATTGTATATGATAAAGACAAATCAACTCTTGAGGGAACAACAAACGGAATGATCTCAGCGCTTGCAAGTTCACTTGCTCCAATGACTGCGAAGAAACTTTATGGACAAGACCTCGCTGTTTTCCTTAAGGCAAACTATGGAAAAGAATTTGATGAGAGAGAAGTTGAATCTCTTCCAATCAATAAATATGTTGAATGGGCAAAGCCAAAGAAATTGCAATTTAAATCAGCCAAGTACATTTTGGATGGGGACAAAGCTTTTAGAACTTTTCTTATAACTGACTATCCTTTGAATGTTGGAAATGCTTGGGGATCAGAGATCTTCCTTCTCGACAGAACAAGAGTGGTTATGAAGTTCAGCTTGCTTCCAAAGTCAAACTCTGAAAGAAGCATCGATAAAGCTATCATGGATATGGAGTCAAAGCTCTATCGTTCAGGAAGAAGCAGTAGTCAGATCGAATTGCAAACACACATTGACACACTTAGAGATTTGCTCGTTCAGTTAAAAAACAACAATCAACAATTGTTTGATGTAAATACATATGTAACTTGCGAAGACGCAGCTCGAAGAGATGTTAAAGCTATGCTTAAGCAAAGCGGATTCAAGTTCAGTGAAATGTTCGCTAGACAAGTTGATGCTTTCATCAGTGCAAACATCTCAAGAAGAGATAATATCGCAAACACAAGAAGAGGTATTCCAACTTCAACGCTCGCCGCTGTGTTCCCATTCATCTCAAGTGCATTGCAGGATGAAAACGGAATATATATCGGGGATAACGAATATCCAGTGTTCGTCGATTTCTTCCAAAGAGACGCTGTTCGTGTTAACTCAAACATGATGGTTATCGGAAAGTCTGGATCAGGAAAGAGTTTTGCTGTTAAAACGTTACTTACAAACCTCGCAGCAGACAATAGTAAGATTTTCATCTGCGACCCTGAAAAAGAATATTTTACAATGACACAAAATCTTGGAGGAAAGTACATCGATGTAGGTTCATCACAACAAGGCATTTTGAATCCTTTCCACGTTATCACATCTTTGGACGAAACAGAGGAAGAAAAGAAGAGTGATGAAGAGCTTGATGAGTTCGAGATCGTGGAAAAAGTTAAAAAAGCTGTTGAAAGAAAAGTCGATGACTCATTCTCACAACATTTGCAGTTCTTGGAACAATTCTTCAGATCAATCTTGGAGGGAATCAGCAGTGATGCTTTCGAAGTATTGAACTCACTTATCGTTGATACATACAAGCTCAAGGGAATTGATGAAAACACATATCTTGGAGATAAGAAGCCAGAAGACTATCCTATCTTCGACGATTTGTACAATTTGATTCTTGAGAGAATTAAGACAGCAAAGGATGACTTCCTTTTGAAGAATCTTATGACTGTTGAAACATACATCAAAAAGTTCGCAACGGGCGGAAGAAACAGTAAACTTTGGAACGGGCCGACATCTATCGTTACAAACGAAAACTTGGTTTGCTTCAACTTCCAATCATTGATTGCAAACAATAACGGATTGCTCACAAACGCACAAATGTTATTGGTGTTCAGATATTTGAACAACGAAATTATTAACAACAAAGACTTTAACGCTAAATATCACCCAGATGGCAAGAATACAAGAAAGATTATCGTAGTAGTCGATGAGGCACACATTTTCATCAACTCGAAATATCCTATTGCCTTGGAATTCATGGCACAGATGGCAAAACGTATCAGAAAGTATGCAGGTATGCAGGTAGTTATTACTCAGAACCTTGCCGACTTCGTTGGATCAGACGAAATTAAGAAACAGTCGACAGCGGTTATTAACGCTTGTCAATATTCCTTGATTTTCGCCCTCGCTCCAAATGATATCAACGACTTGGTTGAGCTTTACAAAAAATCTGGTGGAATTAACGAAGAAGAACAAAATGCTATTGTTACGGCGGGAAGAGGGCAAGCATTCTTCATTACTGGCCCTTCAAGCAGAACAATGGTTCAAATTACAGCTCTAGATTATATTAAGACTATTCACGGTGGCTAAGATAGAAACTATGTGATGTTATATTGTGCATTTTGCCTAGAATTTAAGTTGCTTAATATAACATACATAGTATTTATTGAGGCGTCACCGTTTGAAAAAAAACAGCTGTTTTGATTGAATAAACTTCGGTGCATTCAGACAAGACTTTTGATGATGTAAAGGGGAAGAAATATGAAGAAAATAAACAAGATTCTTTTAATGAGCGCAATGTCCGTGTTACTAGGTACCGCGGCAGTGTTTGTCACATCTTGCGGAGAAACTACAAACAATATTTCAATAGTCCCAAGCACAAATGAAGAAGTAAATATCAAGGTGGGTGAGGAGGTTACAGTAAGCTTCAAAGTTGAAGACTACATAAACGACGGCGAGGTTTTCCTCTCATCAACTGATGATTCTGGATATTCATCTGGAGAATCAGAAACAGCAAAAATCAAATTTCAAGCAGAATATAAGGGAAGCGGTGTGACCGAGGTCGTTGTTGAAGGCGTGAGCGGCGGAACGGCAACTCTTATTGCGAAAACGAAAGAGGGCGGAAATAAGGCAGCCCAAATAAAAATAAATGTTAGAGAGTATAGCTCTTCAATAACACTAAAAGATGAACATGTATTTGTTTCGCCGAACACAGATCTTGTTCCAAGCGCTGCTATGTTCAATTTCTCAAATAACAGCACAGAACGAGATATGGTATTCTATTTTGTAAATAATGGGACAGTAAATGAATCAAGTATCTTAAGTGATCAGGGATATAACGCTGACGGAGCAAAACTCATTGGGCAAGACGGAGCAGAATCTCTACTTGAATGTCTAGAGTTTACAAACTGCAGGCTTTCTGAAGACAAAGGCTCTTTGATATTCACACAAAGCGAAATAAAGGAAAACGGAGAATATAAAACATTTTCAAAAAGTGTTTATGACACACAGTCATTCTACTTTATTGCAGAATATGACAATGGAACAACAAATAAACTTTATTCGCCAGTTAAATTCTATGCCTTTAAAGGTTTAGATAACGACGCTTTTGAGTTTACAACTCTCGCAGGAGGACAAATCACAGGCGCAAGTCTTGTTACATATTCAACAGAGGATAGAACTTATTCACAAATTATTGTGAAAGTTCCAAAATCTGAAGATACACAATACTGCTTTGACTATGAAATTAGCACGGAAGACATTTCCAAAATTTCAATTGCATTAGACGATGTTAGGAATGAAAGTGGAAAAGATTATAAAGAGTATTTTTATACGATTAGAAGCAAGATCGCAAAGAGGGGTTCTGCAAAAGTAAAATTTAATTTATATTATAACAACTTCTTTGGAACTGATGACGAATCTGTATCAGCTACTAAAGATTTCAACGTTGAAATTTATGTAAAGCCAAAAACAATCAAAGTCAACGAGCTTGAAGAAACAGACTCAGGAAACAACTATAAATTCTACAACTACAATGTTGGGGATTATGGATGGAAAAATTTAAAAATCTCAGTATATGCTGAGGATTCATCTTACACAGACTGCACTTTGACATTCCCAGAAAATATTGATGTTAGACAGGGAAATTCAATTTTATCATCTGGTAACTCAATCACAGATTTAACAAAGCCTATTCAGGTTAGAGGAAAGTCGGGAGCAGCTGCAGACGATGGAACAATTGCACTCATATTAAACAGTCCTTTTGATAGAGATGATAGCGATAAAATAACATATAGCATCAGATATACAATTGAGCCAGGTGCTACAGAGCTCAATTTCACTCAAGAAGAATATAATTATAGCTCTACAAATCAGTCCTATGGAATTTACGTTTCAACCACAGGTGGAGATGCTATGTTTGAAGGAATTTATGCTGACCACGTGTTTGAAAGAGCAACAGTTACATCTCTGCAAAACACAGGTGTTGCCCGCGTTCAATATGTTGGACAGAGGGTCGATGGAGAAAAGAGTTACTTGCAATTAAAGATTTCTCCAGTCGCAGTTGGGAACGACACATTCGAAATCCGTTTAGACAACGGAAGAACAATTAATGCAACAATAAGAGTCGTTGAAACTTTTGATAATTTATATATCAATAGAGAAGGGGCAAACACAAGTGTTTATAGCTTCACAAAAACGCAAAATGCAGTAGGCGATGATGAGAACGCAACAATCATAATAAGAAATCCATATGAAGAAAATGCTTTTGGAGAAAAGGCAGGAATTAAGATATCTTCAAACAATGGAATAGATGTTATAAAAGAAATAAGCTTCTCAGCCAACGGAACAATTTCAACTATCAAAGAAACAGACGACAGAGGAGTATATGAAATCACAACAAATTCAAATGGAAAAACGATTGTGAATTTCAGTATTATCGGATATAAGGTTGAAGACTTTACTTTAAAAGATTTAACAAAGGAAGTAAGACTTACAATTGAATCCTACAAGCTTGCTGAGGAGTTCAGTGTTTACTCTGACAGAAGACTTGCAAACTCAATTACTCTTTTCACAGGAGATGATGTTTCCACAGACCTTTCAACAAAGACTTTCAATTATGAAGTTAAAAGCTCAAATGCATTCAATTTCTACTCTTATGAAAATCAAACATATTATGAAACAACATTCAATGATGCTTATGTTTATTGGACAGCAGACAAAGATATCTATGACAGCAGGAACAGAAAAGTTTCGACAATGGTTTATGGTGAAACTTATACAATAGATAGACTTGTACAATTCAACACAAGAACATTGACAATAGCAGCACTTCCAACTGCGTCAAATTCCAATTTCACACTATATGCAACGATTAGACAATATGGACTCACAAAAGCATTTGCAGTTAACGTCGAAATTAAATCATTTACATCAGTAGATCAAGTAAACGTTTCTTTGTCAGGAACAGAGTTCTCATTTACAAAGAATAATATGGAAAAGAGCTTTGTAGTTAATGCTGCACCACTTAGTGCCACTGTTTTGGATATCGACTTTGTAATTGAAAATAAAGACGGATCTAAACGAGCATTAATTTTGACTCCTGTAAAGGAAAAAATTAAAGACGGGACATGGCTTGTAACTATTAGACTTGATTCAGGCGTTTTGGATAGCGAGGACGATTATAGTTCAGAGAGCACAATATATATCTGCGCAAAAGAATGGGTTTCAAATGGGAAAATCAAGGATGGCGCAAGATTTAAGAGTTTTAAAGTTACATATCAAAGCGGAACAGAAAAAAATCCATATCAATTGGAAACACCAGAAGATGTGCTTGCAATTGGAAATTCAGATTCCGCAATGAAGTCACACTATAGGATCACAAGCCTTATTGATATGTCCGCATATGCAGGGCGTTTCCCATTCACAGCAAATGGTGGTAAGTTTGAAGGCTCAATCGTAGGTGAAGGAGATGCAAAAATTTCTGGAATTAAGATTACGAGCGGGACAGTAATTGAACAACGTGCTTATTACGGTTTATTCGCAATTCTAGGTGAAACAGCTAAAATTGAAAATATCATCTTCGAGGGCTCAATCGAGGCCCAAACGGGGGACACAAACGAAACATACATTGGACTTTTAGCGGGTGAAAACTATGCGGAGCTCAATAACATATCAGTTTGTTTGCAACAATCAAGAGTTACAGTAAAAACAACTGGGGATGTATATATCGGAGCAATTGCCGGATTAAACAAAGCAAATATAACAAAGAAGACAAATATTCCTGTTGTTATGGAAGGACAACTCCTTATAACTTCAGAGATCAACACAGCTATTTATGTCGGTGGCCTTGCAGGAAAAAATGAAGGCGTGATTGAGGATCAAAGTGAGAAAATCCAGCTTAGTGGACTACTTGGAAACTTAGTATATGCTAACATTTCACTAATTTCATCAATAGAAAATTATAATAAAACTGTTTATGCAGGAGCTGTTGTCGGAATGTCTACAAATAACATCCTTGGCACAGCCGACGGAACTTCAAAAACAATTGTTAGTGGAAGAGTTCATTCTAACATTTCATCTTCTTATGTGGGAGGAATTGTTGGGGCTTTGAAATCCTCAACCGACGGAGAAGAGTGTAGTTTACAGAACTTTAAAGTTAGGACTTTCGCTTCAGGTTATAAGGTTGGAGCAGTTTTAGCGTATGCTGATAAACTTCAAAAAGTAGCTTATCTCGATATCGAAGAAATTGACGACGGCGAGAGCTTGAACGACGAAGCTTCAATGGTTGTAAGATATACAGAGTCAAAAGATTTTACCTTTGAAAGCGACAATGATAAAAAATTAAGTTTCATCGCATTTAATAACACAGCAAAAAGTGAATCATTAGTAAGCGACGGAATTACTTTCAAATCATATTCAACAAGAAAGCATGTAGAAGTTGAATCGGGAGAAGAGTTTATGTTCTCTGGATTATTAGACGACCATTATGGAAGCTACTTAGAATTTAGTCCAACCTTAAAACTTAAATATGCACAATATTGGTTTGATGGAAACACAACATCAGTCGTTGAAATCAAAACAGGAGATATGTCTGTTGAGTTGAAAGTGGGAGAAGGGGAAACCGCACCAAAGATGTTTACAGCTTACTACTTCAAAGCTGAGAAATATTTGGATGAGAATGGACAATATACCTCAGCAAACCTTCAAAATGCACAAAAGATTTTGGATGCAAAGTTCAACACAATTAGCGTTGACAGCAAACTTAGACCTTTCAAAATCACAAGCAATGATATAACAATTAAATCAGAAAGCAGTCTTGTTTCAGTGGACAATATGAACAATCTTATTATCCGTGGAACAGGCGTGGCAAAATTAAAAATATATAATTCTCTTAATGCTAGAGAATCACAGGACATCTACCTTTACATAATGAATTTCTACAATCATAATGTAATGGAAAACACATCATTCTTCTCATATGGTGATGTGAGATGGGGAAGTGTGGCATCTGCAAATTTAGTTGCGGACAACAACTTAATTATCAATGTTTCACCAAGCTATAGAACAAAATCAACAGAATTAAATACGACAAGCAATTTTGATATCACAAAGGACGGCGAAATCTATGTTGATAACATGACTATCCAGCTTGCTCCAAATGAGGAAATAAAGACAAGCATAGTTCCAGCAAATGACACTACGTTTGCACAGCATGCAGCTTATGACATTTCAAGCAATTTAATTACAATCAGTAAAACTGGGACCGTAATTAAAAAGGATACTTCCGACAAATTAACACTTTCATCTAGTCTTTTGGTAAAAGTTGATGGCGTGGAATATAGTTATAATTACACGAACTCATGCGAGCTAACTCTTAAATATTATGAGGGAGCAAAATCAGTTAAATCATTGTATGACACATACATTATCAACAGCGGATCAACTCAAAGTGACACAATCACGATAGAGTCAGATGACGAGAGTGAAAATTTGCTTTACACAATTACAGGTGAAGATTATATTCAGGAAAATGCAGAAAAACTATTCACTGTGACAATAACACCTATAAGCAATTCTCTTGTTAAAAATGTGGAAATCAAGATTAACAAGAGTTCGGATGAATATAAAAACAGATATTCCAAGAACATTTTCGGAACTTATAAGATTAGATTCTATGCTGGCAGCAACTCAGATGTTGCATACAAAGAAATTACTTTAATCCTCGATGATCAGTCGCTGGACGGGGTTATCTTTGAAAACTATGCAGATCAAAACGAGAGAATTGCTTCTCAAAAAATTGTACCTTCTCAATATGGAATGATTTCTGTGACATTAGCTCCAGCCGATGTAGACTTTAAGACATTTATAATTGAGAACGCCGACGGCAATTATGCATATGATTCAACGTCAGGTTCATTCGAAATATTGTATCAAGATGGTGCAGCTTTTAAAAACGTTCCAGGTGCAATTTACACATCAAAAGGCATTTCAATTAGCAAAGAAAAACTAGTTACAGTGAACTCGAACTTTGACGGACAATTCTTTATTAGATATATGTTCGGATACACAAGATTCTTAAAAGACGGATCTAATATTAGACTCAACGTAAGACTCATTGGAAACAACGAAAACGAGATATATGCTGAGAGTTTGACATATAAAATTAACACACAATATACAATTTATGTGTCAATCGATGACAAAACTCTTGAAGATCAGAAGTATTATATCGCTAAAGGATTAAGATATGGCCTTACAGTAGTGAACAATGGCTTTGAGGAAAGCTCTGTTCAAGTTACGACAAGCAATCCAAGCTTAGCTCAGATTGAAGTCGAAAACGGAAAATACTATCTCAAGGTTATCAGCAGAGAAATTGATTATGCCAACGAAGGAACATTCCAACTTATCGTTAGCGGATCAAGAACAGATGTTGACGGAAAAGTTATTTCAGCTTCATCAAGTTCGAACGTCAAGATTATGGAATATATCTTCAACACAAAGGATGCTTATGGGAATGAATTTATTCCAGCAGACATTGTTAAGAATTATCAAGATGGAATAATTCCGGTTGCGATCAGTGGAAATAATGAACTTTCAATTGACCTTGAAAAATATTTGGAATACGATTCATCAAATGGAGATGTTTTAAATAAGATCAAAGAATTCATGCAGAATGCTACATCGGACGGGAAATGGACAGTTTACTTCAAAAACGATGAAAACGAAGTCGTTGACTGGAATCAAAAGGATTCAGATAACACAAAGTTTACTAAGATTGAAATAAAGAATGGAAGAATATCAAACAAATATTTTGACTTCAGAGATTTAGAATACAGCGTTAAGATTGAGCATGATCCAAATGTGAACAAGATTTACTCATTTACATATAAAGCTGGGTATCAAAGAGATGAAGAAGACGGAACTTATTCTATAATTGATTATCAAGAAGGAAAAAAGCAGAATCTTCTTTCAGAGTTTACTTTCGCAACATACATCATGGGAGCAGAGGATACTCCAAACCCAATCACTAACTACGACAACTTGAAGTCAATGGGGGCAAACGCTCACTACATCCTCATCAATGATATTACTATCACTCCAGAAGATTACAGAGCAATCAACGGAATATTTGCTTCACTTGACGGAAATGGAAAGAACATCATATTTAGTGGGGGAACATACAATCTCGCTGACAGCGAACTTGGAATCTTCTCGGAAGTAAGCCAAGATTCAATTATCAAGAACTTAAAAGTGGTATTTGGAAGTGATGAGCAACCAGTAAACATTGTGTCTTCGTCAACAGACGCAGTTATATTCGGTGGTGTTGCCTCAAGAAACTCAGGAACAATCACAAACGCTAATGTTTCCGGAAATCTCACATTTGTTAACTCAAACACAAATGCTAGCTCATATGTAGCTGGAATTGTGGGGTCAAACGCAGGAACAATTACAAATTCACAGGTAACAGCTTCTATTAGAACAAACGGAGCGTCACTTGCAGGACTTGTTGGACAAAACACTAAGCTAATTGCAAGCTCATATTTCAAAGATGGAAAACTGGAGAATATAACTGAGCAAAACACAAACTTTAACACAGCTGGGCTCGTAAACATGAACAGCGAAAACGGTGTTATCATGACATCATATTGCTCAGGGGTAGTCGTAAACACAAGAATTTACTCTGACGCAGCTGACGGAAGCGAGCTTATTTCCAACGTTCAAGTAGCTGGAGCTGTTCATACAAACAGAGGTGTGGTTCGCGACTCATACTCAAATATTCCTATCTCAACTAAGTCAAGTAGCTCAGGATTTATTTACAAGAACTCAGGAACAGTAACAAACTGTTTCTCCACATCAATCTTGGACAGCAACAAGCAGACAAACTACTACTTCGTTGCAGAAACAAGCATTGAAGGGCAAGGAACGGGAACTTTCAAGAATTGCTACTATTTGAAAGATGATGGCATTAACCAATCATTGCACCCATTAGTTGTCAAAGGTGTTAATCAGTTAAAAATAGATGAATTTGGCAACAGAGCAAACTTTGAAAGCTATGCATATGGCGACAATTACAATAACGTTTGGATGTGGGTACAAAATATTCAATATCCATTCAACGATGTCACTCTTGCTGAAGGAAGATTGGAGCTTGTAACAGCAAATATAATCGCAAGTTCAATCAGAGTCGAAGATGGCAAAGAAGAAGAGAACGGAAAAACAACATACAAATATAGATATGAAGAAGACGTTCCACAACCGGGAACAATGTTGAATCCATATCTTGTTACATCAGCCGACACATTCCTAAATTATATGAGTTTAGGCAGAGATGGATACTTCAGAATAATAAAAGATATTGACCTTAATGACGTAGATATCACATCATACAAGACAGACTTCTATGGAATTATTGAAGGAAATGGAATGAGTCTTACAAGTGCAGATATCACATCAGGAAAGGCGGCAAGCAGCGCTGGACTTATTGGAAGTATCAAGACTTCAACATCTCCAAGTGCAAATAGACCTCAACACGCTGGAATCATGAATTTAACGCTTGTTCCAGAGATTGTTAACTTCCCAAATGTTCCTATTGTTGGGTCACTTGTTGGAACGGTTGAAAACGCAACAATTGAAAACGTTGCTGTGAAGAGCAGTCTAACAGACAACGCAGGACAGGATACATCAACAGTTATTGTTTCAGGAAAGAACATTGTTGGTGGTGTAGTTGGGCTTGTTAAAAATAAAGGTTATGTAAAGAACATAACAACTACAGTTGGGGCTAAATCAACATTTATTCCTTCAGAAAGTGCAAGAGCATCTATCACAACAGGAATTTACAATGGATCAAATATCAGTAGTGTATCTTATGCAGGGAATGCAGTTGGATACGCATTCGCAACATCTGATCAAATAAAAATTCAAGACGTTCAAGTTTACAGCACAAGTGCTTATGCAATTGCGGATAGAGCTGGCTTTGCATTTGGCGGATTATCAAAGAGCGTAGATGTAAAAACTGTAACAGTTAACGTAAACGAAAACATGCTTATAAAAGCGTACAGCTTTGGTGGGCTTGTCGTAGGTGAAAACGCAGGAAACCTCAGCGATATCGTTGTAACGGGAAGTGGCTCTCAATCAAATGTGTTCTCTGTTCAAACATATATTCCAAAAGGTGTTGGTGGAATCGTAGGATTCATGATCAAAGGGTTTCTTTCAGATGTTTACATGGGACAATCTTTTGAAATTGAAAACGTTAGCTTGACCAACACTGTTGACTATGTCGGAGGAATTATCGGATACTCGAGCGCAACAGAAACATCACTAACGACTTTAGAGAGAATTGTTATGGACGGTGATATCTCTTCAAGAAATTATCTTGGAGGAATCGTTGGATACACAAACACTAATGTTGAAATGAGCAATATAGCAGTTTACAAACATGACCTTAAAGTTGAAGGGATGCTTGCAGAAGTGTATGTAGGAGGCTTTGTTGGACGTAACGCAGGCAGTGTAAAAATTACTAATGCGTACTCACTTGCTAAGGTTTACGTGAATGCATTCTCATATTCAGTAGGAATTTCAGTAAACGTTGGAGCTATCATAGGCTCAACTAAAGGTGAAGGAGAAAATGCAGTAACCTATAGAATAGAGCTTGAGAATATCTATACAATTACAACGTATGAAGTTACAATTGAAAATAAGAGTACGACTGCAGCAACAACGCAGATAACTTCATTTGACGAAGAAAATGGAATTGGATTAAGTGGTTCTAAAGTCTATGAAGGCGTAGGAGTTAAAATCGACAATGAAAATGGTGATTTGTTTGACCGAAATTCAGTAACAGATAAGAAGACCGCAAATGTCTTGAACTTTATTCCTACAACTTATGAAAATGTACTAAATCCAGCTAATGGAAGCCCAACAACCCTTCTTATGGTTAGAGCTGACCCAGCAGAAAGTGGTGTATCACTTACTTTAAATCAAAATGAACTTGGCTGGAGCGTTTGCAACTGGTACAATAAGGGCAAGACTACTACACAAGAGCAAAGAATAGACCCTTCAGAGGACCTTTACTATACTTTTGCTAAAAATGTAAGTAGTTCTGTCACATTGGAAAATGATATTAAAGATATTCAAAAATATTCACTTGTAGATGGTAAATTTGTTGGACAAACTCAGAAAGAAGAGGGAAAGGATAAACCAGTTAAAGGCTCTCTAAATGCAGGCACATATGAAGATGTCTACTATGACGAAGCAAATAAGTACTACTATATAAAGAGTGGCGACGATTATTATAGAATTGAAGAGTCTAAAGTTTCTCTTAATCCTTGGACAACTCCATACGATAACGACAATAATATCAATGGATTGTCAACACTTGTTTTCGAAAAGACACTTAGAATGGCATAATAGTTTTTACCTAAAAAATATTTTTACCTAGAAAATCGGCAAAAAATATAGGAAAAAGTAAAAAAAGTTACAATTATCGCTTGACAAAACATTTTTATAAGTGTAAAATGCTTATGTTGAATAAGTATTGTGGTGAAGTGTGTAATCTATATAATTAAATAATTAGGGCGTTTTGGCGATACCTTGTTTTGTATCGTCCGCCCTTTTTTTTGTCTAGAGACACTATTCCACGATAAATTAAGGAGAAAAAATATGGCAATTAGTATTAAAAAAGAAAAATATGGAAGAGCAGAAAGATACAATTTTGCTAAACATGAAGATATTGCTCCAATGCCAGATCTTCTAGGAATCCAAAAGGACTCTTATAAAAACTTTATTGAAAACGGCATTAGGGAAGTTCTTGATGAATTTTCACCTGTTGTAGACTATAGCGGAAAGTCTAAGTTGTACTTTGGCGAACTTACAATGGGCGATGCTCCTAAATATACATTGAAAGAATGTAAGAGAAGAAACGCTACATATTCTGTTCCAATGAAAGTTAAAGCTCGTTTCGTAGTTGACGAAACAGGTGAAACAACTGAACAGGAAGTATTTTTTGGTGACATGCCTTTAATGACCAGCAACGGGTCATTTGTTTGCAACGGAATTGAAAGAGTAGTATTGAATCAAATCGTTCGTGCACCAAGCGTATATTTAACAAGAGAAAAAGATGACAACGCAACTCTCAGAGCTCAAATGATCCCAGAAAGAGGATTCTGGATTGAAATTGAACAGGGAGCTAACGAAGCTGTTAAGATTGTATTCGATAGACAATACAAGATCTCAATTGGAATTTTCTTAAAATGCTTTGGTTTTACAGAAACAGAAATCGCTCAGTTATTTGGAGATAACAAATATATTAGAATGGCTCTTGAAAGAGAACCTCAAAAATCACAAGACGAAGCATTGCTTGAATTTGCAAAGAAAACACGTCCAGCCGATGTTCCTTCAGTTGAATCTACAAGAAACTGGATCAATATGATTTTCTTCACAGATGCATACTACAACCTCTCAAGAGTCGGTAGATACAAATTCAACAAGAAACTTGGACTTGCAAATCGTTTGCCAGGATTAGTTGCTTTTGAAAATGTAATCGCAGACGACGAAGTTATCGTAAAAGCAGGCGAAATCTTCACAGAAGAGAGTGCAAGAAAAGTTCAAGACGCTGGCGTTAATGAAGTTTGGGTACAAGTAAACGGAAAGAAACACTTAATGAGAGGTAACGCAAGAGTTAGACTTTCAAACATCATTCCATGCGACGAAAGAGCACTTGGAATTACAGAAGAAGTTTACTATCCAGAATTACAACAAATCTTAAAGGCAAATAAGTCTAAGGAAAAGAGATTAGAGGCAATTAAAGAAAATGCCAAGAACTTAGTTATTACAACACTTACAATGGATGATATTTTAGCTACAATCAGCTGCTATCTCGATGTTTTAGAGGGAATCGCTGGAGTAGATAAAGTTGACCACTTATCAAACAAAAAACTTTGCACAGTTGGGGATTTATTCAACAAAGCATTTAGAACTGGTGTTCAAAAGTTAACAGCAAACATCAAAGAAACTTTGCAAGGAAAAGAACTTTCTGAAGTTACACCATCACAAATCATCAATCCTAAGTCTGTAAACAAAGCTTTGAGAGATTTTATTGCACAATCACAATTATCACAATTAATGGATCAAAACAACCCATTGTCAGGCCTTTCTCAAAAGAGAAGAACATCTGCAGTAGGACCTGGAGGTGTTAAGAAGGAAAGAGCGGACGTTGGTGTTCGTGATATTCACTACACACACTATGGAAGAATCTGTGCTATCGAAACACCAGAAGGACAAAGCATTGGTTTGATTGATACTCTTGCTTCATATGTAAAAGTAAATGAATATGGATTCTTAGAAACACCTTATAGAAAAGTTAACAAGGAAACAGGAGTTGTTTCAAAAGATTACAAATATTATATGGCTGACGTTGAAGATACATCATTTATTTGCCAAGCGAATGAACCTCTTGACGAAGAAGGAAGATTTGTTAATAAACAAGTTATCTGCCGTCACGCAGAGTCAGTTGTGATAGTTCCAGCAAGCAAAGTAGATTATATGGATGTATCACCTAGACAATTCGTTTCAGTTGCTACATCACTTATTCCTTTCGTTAACTCTGACGAAACAAACAGAGCGCTCATGGGAGCTAACATGCAAAGACAGGCTGTGCCTGTACTTAGACCTGAATCCCCAATCGTAGGAACAGGACTTGAATACAAAGTTGCTCACGATAGTGGACATGTTGGTCTTGCAAGACATTCTGGTAAGGTAAGCTACGTTAGCGCAGATGAAATCAGAATCTTATGTGACGACGGAAGCGAAGATACTTATCAATTAACAAAATTCGAAAGAACAAACGGCGAAACATGTAACAATCAAAAACCTTGCGTAGAGAAAGGTGAGAAAGTTAAAGCTGGAGACGTTATTTATGACGGATATGCAACACAAAACGGAGAACTTGCTTTAGGTAAGAACGTTTTAGTTGGATATATGAACTGGGAAGGATATAACTACGAAGACGCTATCATCATCAATGAAAGATTAGTTAAAGAAGATGTATACACAACAATCATCTTGAAGGAAGAAGAAATTTCTTGCAGAACAACTAAGCTTGGTGATGAAGCTATCACAAGAGATATTCCTAACCTTGGAGAAGAAGCTCTCAAAAACTTAGACGAAGACGGAATTATTAGAATTGGTGCTGAGGTTAGACCGGGCGACATTCTAGTAGGAAAAGTTACTCCTAAGGGAGAAACAGAACTCACTCCTGAAGAGAGATTGCTCCGTGCTATCTTTGGTGATAAAGCTAGAGAAGTTAGAGACACATCTCTTCGTGTTAAACACGGAAAGGGCGGTGTAGTCGTTGATGTTCAAGTATTTTCAAAGAAGAACAAAGACGAACTAGACCCAGGAGTTTTACAAGTTGTTAGAGTTACAATTGCTCAAAAGAGAAAATTGTCAGTCGGAGATAAAATGGCTGGACGTCACGGGAACAAGGGTGTTGTTTCTATCGTAGTTCCAGAGGCTGATATGCCATTTATGGCTAACGGCCGTCCACTTGATATCGTTCTTAACCCTCTTGGTATTCCATCTCGTATGAATATCGGACAGGTTCTTGAGGTTCACTTAGGATTAGTAGCAGGAAGCTTAGGCTGGAAGGTTGCTACACCTGTATTCGACGGAACAAACGGTGATGAAATTAAAGAATTGTTAATCAAAAACAACTTCCCAGCAGATGGTAAAGTTCAACTTTACGATGGAAGAACTGGAGAACCATTCGACAATTTAACAACAATCGGTATGAAATACATGCTTAAACTTGAACACATGGTTGATTCTAAGATCCACGCTCGTTCAATCGGACCTTACTCATTGATTACACAACAACCACTTGGGGGAAAGTCATTGTTCGGTGGACAAAGATTCGGTGAAATGGAAGTTTGGGCTCTTGAAGCTTATGGTGCAAGCCACGTTCTTCAAGAAATGCTCACAGTTAAGTCTGACGATGTTGTAGGAAGAGTTAAGACTTTCGAAGCTATCGTTAAAGGACAACCTATCGCTGAACCAGGAATTCCAGAATCATTCAAAGTTTTAGTTAAAGAATTACAAGCTTTAGCATTGGATATCAAGATCTTCACAGATAACGACCAAGAAATTTCAATTTCTGAACTTTCAATGGACGAACAAGATCATGTAACTCCAGTTGTAGAAGCTGAACACAACTTTGATGACTTATCATTAGACTTTGACGACTTAGTTAAGGAAGAATCTAATGACGAAGTTAAAGAAGTTATTGAAGAAGAAACAAAGAATATTGACAATTCCGATTTATTTGATGATTTCGGGGATTTTGACGAATAATAAACACAAATTTTCAGTTTACGCAGATAAACTTGAGAAAATATAAAGCAAAAAGGGGAAAAAGTTATGTTTGAACTTAATAACTTTGATTCAATTAGAATAGGGCTTGCTTCACCTGAGAAGATTAGAGAGTGGTCTCATGGTGAAGTAACTAAGCCAGAAACAATTAACTACAGAACGCAGAAGCCTGAAAAAGACGGTCTTTTTTGCGAGAAAATTTTCGGACCATGCAAAGATTGGGAATGTCATTGTGGAAAATATAAGAGAATCAGATATAAAGGTGTTATCTGTGACAAGTGTGGAGTAGAAGTAACAAGAGCGAAGGTTCGTCGTGAAAGAATGGGACATATCGAGCTTGCTGCTCCTGTAACTCACCTTTGGTACTTTAGAAGTGTTCCTTCAAGAATTGGAACTCTTCTTGATATGACACCAAAAACTCTCGAACAAGTAGTTTATTATGTAAATTACGTTGTTATTGATCCAAAACAAACAGATTTTGTTTACAAACAAATTATTACAGACAAAGAATATCGTGATGCTATTGAAAAATATGGCTATGGTAGCTTTGAAGCTGAAATGGGCGCAAGTGCAATTAAGAAATTGCTTGCACAAGTAGACGTTAAGAAGGAAACAGAAGAACTTAAAGCTGCTCTTCCAAAAATGAAGGGACAAAAGAGCATTAAAGCTATTAAGAAGTTGGAAGTTTTAGACTCATTCTTGAAGAGCGGAAACGATCCTACATGGATGGTTCTTGATGTTATCCCTGTTATGCCACCAGAAATCAGACCTATGGTTCCATTGGATGGTGGAAGATATGCAACATCAGACTTAAACGACTTATATCGTCGTGTTATTAACAGAAATAACAGATTGAAGAAACTTATGGACCTTGGTGCTCCAGAAGTTATTATCAGAAACGAAAAGAGAATGTTGCAAGAAGCTGTTGATAACCTTATCGATAACGGAAAGAGAGGTAAGGCTGTTCAAGGTTCAAAACAAAGAGATCTTAAATCCTTAACATCAATGTTAGGAGGAAAGCAAGGTCGTTTCAGACAAAACTTGCTTGGAAAACGTGTAGACTATTCAGGACGTTCAGTTATTGTCGTTGGACCTGAACTTAGAATGTATCAATGCGGATTGCCAAAAGAAATGGCTCTTGAATTATTCAAACCTTTCATTATCAACAAACTTATTGAACAAAATAAATCAAACAATATTAAGAGTGCTAAGCGCATGATCGAAAGAGAAAAACCAGTAGTTTGGGATATCTTAGCAGAAGTTATCAAAGACCACCCAGTATTCTTGAACCGTGCTCCAACACTTCACAGACTTTCAGTTCAAGCTTTCGAACCTGTTTTGATTGATGGAAGAGCTATCAAACTTCACCCATCTGTCTGTGCAGCGTTCAACGCCGACTTCGACGGAGACCAAATGTCTGTTCACGTTCCTCTTTCAATTGAGGCTAGAACAGAAGCTAGAACTTTAATGCTTGCATCAAACAACATTTTGAAACTTTCTGATGGTGAACCTGTTGTTACACCAGCTCAGGACGTAGTTTTGGGATGCTGCTACTTAACACTTATTAAACCAGGTGCTCTTGGTGAGGGCGGAATCTATGCTTCAAAAGAAGAAGCTATCGAAGCTCACGTCACTGGAAAATTGCATATGCAGGCTGAAATCCAAGTTAGAAACAAGCAAATTGTTGATGGAAAAGAATACGTTAAACGTGTTACAACATCTGTTGGTAGATTAATATTCAACGATGCTCTTCCATATGACCTTGGAATCATAGACAGAAGCAAGGAAGAAAACTATGCAGAATTGCAAGTTAACTATCCTGTAATGAAAAAACAATTAAAGCAAATTATTGCAAAAGCATACGATGTTCTTGGAACAAGCGAATGTTCAAAATTAGTTGATAAGATTAAGGATTTAGGATATAAATACTCAACTCTTGCAGCTATCACAGTTAACGTTTACGATGCTATCACACCAAAGGAAAAGGATCGCCTTGTTGCTGAAGCTGAAGCAAAAGTAAATGAAAACGAAAAGATGTATAAGAGAGGTCTTATCACATTAGACGAAAAACTTACAGAAAACATTAAGATCTGGGGAGATACTCACGCAAAATGTAGTGATGCCGTTGTAAATGGACTTGATGAATTTAACCCATTCAGAATCATGATTACATCTGGAGCCCGTGGTAACAACATTCAGTTGAACTCTGTCTGCGGAATGGTTGGACTTAAATCTAACGCTTCAGGACAAAAAGTAGATACACCTATTAAGTCTAACTTCACAGGCGGACTTTCATCTATCGAATACTTCTTGTCAGCTCGTGGATCACGTAAAGGTCTTATGGATACAGCTATGAAAACAGCCGATTCTGGATATTTGACAAGAAGATTAGTTGATGTGTCACAAAATATCGTTGTAACAACTGAAGACTGCTTCGCTGACCTTGATGAAAACGTTAAGGGAATTTGGGTAAGTGACTTAGTTGTTGACGGAAACGTTCAAGAAACGCTTGAAGAGAGAATTTATGGAAGAGTTGCTGTTACTGATATCGTAGATCCTGCAACAGGAGAAGTTATCGTAAAAGCAAACGAGATGATCTCTAAAGCACAAGCTAGTGCAGTTACAAAAGCCGGAATTAAGAAAGTTCAAATTAGATCTCTTCTCACATGTAAGTGTAAACATGGCGTTTGCGCAAAATGTTATGGAAGAAACCTTTCTGGAAAGGATATGGTTCAAGTTGGTGAAGCTGTTGGAACAATCGCCGCTCAATCAATCGGTGAACCAGGAACACAGCTCACAATGAGAACTTTCCACACTGGTGGATCTGCAGCTGCTGCCGATATTACACAAGGTTTGCCTCGTGTAGAAGAAATTTTTGAAGCTAGAAAGCCAAAGGGAGAAGCTCAACTTTCAGAAGTATCTGGAAAAGTAAAAATTACTGAGGATGCTAAATATTACACAATCACAATTACTAACCGCGAAGGCGATACAGAATATGAAGTAAGAAAACCGGTTGTTCTCACCGTTAAGAATGGTGAAACTGTTGAACCAGGTTCACAACTTACAGCCGGAGCTATCAATCCTTCTGATTTACTTAGATTAAAAGGATTGAAGGGATTACAAGATTACTTGCTTTCACAAGTTATTTCTGTTTACAGAAGCCAAGATGTTATTGTTAATGATAAACACGTTGAAATTATCATCAGACAAATGCTTCGTAAAGTAAGAATCGAAAATGCTGGAGATACAAATTTGCTCCCAGGTGAAATCGTAGACGCAAGCGTTTATGAAGATGAGAACATGGAAGTATTCCAAAATGGAGGAGTTCCAGCTTCAGCTAAGAGAATTCTTTTAGGAATTACTAAGGCATCATTGTCAACAACATCATTCTTGTCAGCTGCATCATTCCAAGAAACATCTAGAGTTCTTACAGATGCTGCTATCAAAGGAAAAGTTGATAAACTTATGGGCTTGAAAGAAAACATTATTATCGGAAAACTTATTCCAGCAGGAACAGGTTTGAAGAAATATAGAGAAGTAATGCCAATCGTTGTTAAAGATGAGGAAGAAGCTTAATAAAAAAAATAGAGATGAAAGTCTCTATTTTTTTGATGCTTTTTTTGAAAAAGAAACCTAAAAGAATTTTAAGGATACAATATACAAAAAAAAGAGAGTAATTCCTATTTTTTTATAAAATTTCGCAGTTTATTTGACTTATTTCTTATATAAATATATACTTAAAATAAGAAAAAGGTCGGATTTTTGCATCGGATATCGGGCAAACTAAACTTGGAGATTTAATGAAGAAAGGGAAAGCAGGGATATTTACATTAAGTACTTCATCGATTATTGTTGTTGAAGGCTTAATTTCAATTATTATGATATTCTTAGATACATTCTTAGTATCTAAAATATTGAAAATGACGCCTGGGGATTATACAGGTGTTGCACTTTTTAATTTCTTATATTATGCCATGATTGCTCTTGTTTCCCTCGTTGGAGCTCCAATACTTATGAAAATGAATAAGGGCGTGTTCATGTCAATTGGGGCATTTTTGCTGTCTGGAGTATTTATACTTGTCTATTTCCTTGGAGATAGCTTGACCAACTGGATTTGGCTGCTGGGCTTTCTCGCCGGACTAACTTATGGAATATTCTATGCGGGATTCAATGCGCTACTTGCAGATGCTGTTAGTAGTAAAAATCAAACAATATATTTTTCTGTTAAAAATATAATTATCTTCCTAACAAAGACTATCTTCCCACTAGTTCTGGGGTCAATTATAACAAAATCTTTTCCTGCAATGTGTATTATCCTTGCAGTTGTTTGTATCTTGATATTTATTTTCTCATTTTTCATTAAAGAAAAAAATAGCGGAGTAAAGACATTTAATTTATTAAAATATTGGAAAATAGTCAGAAACGGCGGGGAAGACACAAAGCCACTTAGGACTCTTTATCTTAGCGGAATATTTAGAGGAATATCGTTTGACCTTATTGCAACAGTTCTCACAATTCTTGTGTTTATGCAGTCAGAGGGAAATGACTTCACGATTGGGCTTGTTCAATCAATCTTCACGGCAGCACAGCTTATCGCAATGTTTATTTTCATGAAAACATATCACAAAAGGCTTGCTAGGTGGTTTGTGTTCGGCTCGCTGAGTTTAATAATTGCTGCGGCAATTCCGGTGTTCATAAAGCCTTGCTTAGTTACAGTTCTTGTATTCTATGGAGTTTACTACTTCTTTAGACTTTTCATCACAACAATCACAGATATGCGAAAGACATCACTTATAAGAATACTATCTATGCATAATCATTCGCTGGAACATAACGCTACATATGCAATGCTTGCAGGTTTCACGAGAGCTTGCTCATATCTGCTATTGTGCTTGTGCCTCGTTATTCCAGATGCACAAGTTATGATTGATGTTGTGCTTGGATTTAATTTAGTGGGCTACATCGGATATTCAATTTGCTTAGTCGCACTTGAAGATCAGCTTATCGTTCAGGATATGAAATGGAAAGCTGCACATCCAGATGTGAACGCAGTGCATGTGGAGGAGAAAGTTGAGCCAAAGCCAATAGAAGTGAGCTCGGAAGTTAAGATGATTGAAAAAGAAATTCTTTCAAAGAAAGATTTAAAAGCATAGAGATATCAAAGTAGATATCTCTTTTTCATACAATAAAAACAAAAAAG
>CALCWV010000074.1 GCA_937907645.1 uncultured Clostridia bacterium | reverse complement strand
ATTGTTATATTACCACATTACTTTCCTCTTTGTCAACTACTTTTTTAAGTTTTTTTTATAAATTTTACTTTTTTTATTATATTTTCTTAATTTACTTTAATTTGCTGACCTTTTGGATACAAAATGGCTATATTGCCCTGTTTTTAGTGATTTTTTATTGAAAAAATAACGCTCGGACTAAGTTAGTATATGTTCTTTCTCTAAAAAATTTAACACTTTTGCTCTAGAAAGCTGTTTTTTAGGTTCAAATTATGTAAAAGTGCTTTGATAAAAGTCTTCCCACGCCGCTATTAAAAACATATCTGAAAATCAAAAGAAGACTAATTTATTTGCTAAGAAGACAATTTTTTTATCGCAAAAAAACTATTTCCATGTCTAAACTAGTCGACTTTTATATCTCAAGAAATCTACTTTAATATCCCCTAAAGCCTATTTAAATTTTAAGAGGGAATAAAAAAAAGATGCTTTCGCATCTTTTTTTTAACCGTTAGCAAGCTCTTCCATCTTCTTCTTTCTCTTCTTTCTTACTACGAAGAATATTGTGAGTCCGATGATGATTACAGCTACGCCGACTGAGCATGAAATTGCAATGATTGTGATTGCGTTATTATTAATAATAATCTCTGCTCTATCACCAAGATATCCAAATACACCATTGTAATATGTGTTTTCTTTATCGTATCCCGATTGTAATGACAAGCCATAAACTTTAAATCCGTTGAAGTTGAATACTCCGTTGAATTTGCAATCTTCTGTTCCGATTGGGGTCCAGAATTTTCCAATCAAGCTGATATCTTTTGTTAACTTAAATCTTGAGTTTGCATATGATTGATTTTTCTCTATGTTAATCTTGTATACAACAAGTGCAAGTTCTTCTGCTGATGTAATCAAGTATGGATTTCTTTCTGTTCCGTCTCCTTGGAGTTGAGCTGGAAGGTTGTTTGTTTCAATCCATAATTTCTCAGTGAATTTGATTAACAATACATGTTCTTTTGTAGCATCCAATCCGTTCAAAGCTGATGATGGGATGATTAACATTTCACCTGCAAGGTATTCTCCGATTGTTCTGCTATCCAATTGAATTGTCTCAATCTTGTAGTATTCATTAACCTTGATTGTGATAACTAAATCTTCACCAAATGATAATGAAAGCTTTCCGTCAACAATTCCGTCGCCAGTAATTTCTCCAGCTTCGCCATATTCTGAATCATTGAACAATCTGATATCAAGTCTAACATTAATCTTGTCTTCAGTAATTGTTGGAGCTATAACGATTTCGCCATCTACAACATCATCGGCATTTACAATATATTTGTAGATTAAGCATTCTGTGTTAGCCATTGAAACAGCATCTTTTCTATCGTATGTAATGAACTGGCTATTCCACTTGATTCCATACTTCTTAGATGTGTCAACGTACACATAGAATTCAACTTCATCGCCGATTCTTGCGTTAATTGGTTCATCTACTTTCTCACCATTGAGATAGATCTTTTCGATGTGTCCCTTGGACTTGTCGTAATCACCTATTGAGATGCTTACAGCTTCTCCTTCGAACTTAGCAACTATTGAGATAGGTGAAAGCTCATTTTCGCTGTCGAGTCTATAAACGTAGTTGATTGCGTTACTGATTAAATCTCCAGTTTCTGTATTGAACCAACCCTTGAAGATGTATCCCTTGTTTGGAGTTGCACTCAATGTAAACTCTGTAGTTGTAGGAATGTAACCTTCGCTTCCAGCGTTAATTACAATATTTCCAGATGTTAATGTAGCTGTTCCACCTTTTTCAGCACTTAAGCTTACCTTTGCAAAGTAGTTAGCATAGATTTCAACGTTTTTACAGTTAAATCCACCTCTCTTGAAATATGTACTTTCATAAATTGGATCTTGAACCACACCATCTAAGATAATTGTCCAGCTGTTGAATAAGTAATTCTCATAAACAGGTGCTGTAATTCCAATGTCAGCTCCATAAAGCATATCTGCAAAGAATAAATCATTTTCTGTTGTCCATGAGTTTGTATTATTAATTGTTGTAATAACCAACTTAGCAGCAACTGTAGGATTTACATCTTTAATTCCTTGTGGGATTGTTGAAATCTTAATTGCGCTCTTCATTCTTGCCCATGAAGCATACAACTTAACTGTGTTGGTTGTTGGGTCAAAGTTTGGCAATGTTGCATATTCTTGGCCATTCCAGTAATATCCATTTTCATTCCAAGCTTTTAAGCAATTTCCGTCATTGTCGATATATTTATCTCCAATTCCGTTTTCTGAAGTATAGAATCCGATTAACTCGTACTGACTCTTGCTTGCAGCTAATTCTCTGATTGCAGCAGTTACGTTTGTAGTATTGAGCATATCTCCAACTCTTACTCCTGCGATTCTCTCACCGATTAAGTTTCCTTCATCGTAAAGTTCTACATTGTATGAAGCAGAAACTACTCTAATTGAAATTTCTGTTCCTTCAGTGAAGTTTCTTACTGAGAATTTATATGATGCTGTGAATCCTGTAGTTTTTTCTTCATCTTGACGGCTACCTTCGATAGAAATAGAATCTGATGGGTTGTTAATCTTGTAGCATGATCCAGTCGAAACGATTGAGAAGTCGAATCTTGAGTATGCTGTAATAGTTAATTCTTTGTTAACCATTGCATTAATTGATACAATTGGTCCACTATTTCCATTTGCTAATACACCAAAATCTGCATCGTCTACGAATATCTTTCCTGCATCAACGACTTTATTGTCTTCGTTGATAAAGTTTACTGTCAAGTTAACTGCCGTTGCATTTACTCTTAACTTCAATGTCTGGTAGATATTGTCAGCATTTAGAGATGTGATCTTACGTACATAGTATGTTTTTTGATTAATTCCCTCGCCGATTGTTGTCTTGCCAGGTCTATAATCATTGTCAACTACGACTGCTTCGCCTTCTCCTTCAGATACAAATCCGGCAAATTCATATCCATAACTTAATTCAACTTGAAGATAAATATCGTCGCCTGTGTAGAATGGAACGTTTCCTTTTGTGAATTTTGTTGAGTTAGCATTTGCTTTGAAGTTACCATACTCGTCAAGAGTTCCAACTTGCATTGTTGCACAGTTTGTGCCTTCTGAGCTTACTTTAATTCCGTTGATATAAATATCAGTTTCGGCTTTAAATGTTGAGCCCTTTGCTTTGAATAGTACTACAAGGTCTAAGTTACCTTTTCCTGTAACATTTAATGTTCCGTCTGCGAATAATTCAATGCCAAGATCTGCATTGCTCTCAGTGAGAACTTCGCCATTTACGATCCACTTGTCAAATTCATAGCCTTTGTTTCCAACTGGTTTAACTTCAACTGTGTTTCCGAATGGAAGAAGTTTAACGGCATTTGTTAAGCCTTCATCTGTTCCATAGTTGAATGTACCATAGTTATAAGTACTATCAACTGCAATTGACATTGTGTATTCGATGTATTTGAATACTGCTGTTAAGCTATATTCATCTTCTACTGTTCCAGTGTAGCTATAAACGTTTGTTGAAGGATCATATGTGTAATCGTCTGGATTAACTTTCACACCATAATCAGTGATTCTTCCATTTTCCATTACAAGTCCGATGTACCAACCATCAAACACATAACCAGCTTGTTGAGCAGAAGCTGTGAATGTGAATGATGTCAAATATGCTGTTGAAATTGTTTCACTTCCGTTCCCTGTTAAAGCTTTTGTTTCAGATGTTGTAATAGTTGTTCTATTTGTAGAAGCATTATCAACCTCATCACGTTTAACTGAAACTGAGTTCATTACAACATCATATTTCATCTTCTCTGTTGTAATTGTCAATGTAAATGTATCTGTAAATCCAGTAATTGTATATCTTCCTTCTGACTCCTCAACAATTGAAATGCCTTCTGGAGCAGATAATTGAAGATTTGTATAGTGATCTTTAACTTTTACCTCTAAAACGATAGGAGTATCTGTCTTGATCATTCCTGCAGTCCATCCACTGATGAATGTAGGTTCTTCATTACCTTCGCTATTTGCCACTGTTAATGCATAAGTCTTTGCAGTAGCTGAAATATTGATTGTTTCGTCTGCTGTGAATCCTTCGATAGTTCTGTCTTCGATTTCATATCCAGCATCTGGGTCTGCATGGATAACAACCTTTTGACCAGTGTAAATCTTCATTGAAGTGATTGATTCTTCTGTGATTTCTCTATCAATTTTTTCACCGTTATAAACTGTAACCTTCGTTACTGTCGCATGTGTTGCATTGATTGTGATTGTGTTCAATCTTGCCTCTACATTTACAGTGATTTCTGTGTTACTATTGATCTTGCTAATTGTAAGTACATTATTTTCAATATCAACTGTAACCTTTGAAGGATCAAAGTCTGCGACTTCTGCTCCAAAGATATAACCTGGCTTCAAGTTGATTGTTAACTTATAAACTAATCCAGCGTTAAGTCTGTATTCACTTCCACCTGCAGCGATTGGAGCAACAACTGTTCCATCTTCTGTCATGATTGTGTAAGTTGCATAGCCATTATTTGATAATGTAATTGTTAAGTCAAAATCACTTATTGTCCACATAGCATACAATGTTGCGCTTGCTCCATCTTCTCCTATGTCTGGGCAATTTGTATAAGTTTGTGCCTCTGTTGGATTTGCTTCGTTTGTCAAGCTCCATCCAAGGAATCTGTATGTCTTTTCAGCAATTACTTTTGTCAAGTTTGTTGGAAGTTTTTGATCATACTCATATGTTCCATCGATAGTTGATTCTGTTGTTCCTCCGTTGAGGTTGAATGTCAAGTTGTATTTTTCGATTTGCCATTGAGCAAATAATTCTACAACTGCGTCTTGATCGCTTGAAAGATTTCCTTCTCCTTCTGTACGGATTTCTCCTTCATTGTTTACTTTCCATCCAAGGAACTTGTGTCCTGTGAATGTGAATAAGTTAGCTGGAATAACTGTTTCATCATAAGTGAATGTCATGTCTTCCATTAGATCTTCGCAATCAGCACCGTTCTTATTGAACTTAACTGTGTAAGTATTTGTTTGCCACTCTGCTTTTAGAGTATGGCTTGTACTTACAAACATACTGCTTGTTTCGTTAATTGTTGTACCAGCATACTTCCAAACTGAGAATGTGTATCCAGTTCTTGTTGGTACTGGCAATGTTCCATATGTTGTTCCATATATGATAGCTTTAGTCGCTGTTGCACCTGATCCTGTCCACACTTCAGGATTTGCTGCAATAGTTCCATTGTTAGCGTCTAATGTAACAACAATTTCAATTGCTTTCCAATTTGAGTACAATGTGAATGAGTCACTTTTGTTAGCATATTCTTTGATGTAATTTATAGCATTTGCGGATGTCATTTGTGATGTATGATCAGCTTCTCTGTACCATCCTAAGAATGTATAACCTTCTCTTGATGGTGTGCCAAGCATTGACATAAATGATTCGCCTGTAACTGTATTTGTAAATTTGAAGTTATTAATATCTCTGTCAGCTGGATTTGTCTTTTCATCTTTAGCGAATGTGTAATGTGAGTTATTCAATGTAATCTTTGAGAATACAACTGAACCGATTGTTCCTGTTTGAACTGTGTATGTGATATCGTAGTTGTTTTTGTCTGTGTCAGCTGTGAATGTATAATCAACAGGCACGCTTTCGCCAACTTCAGCTGATCTAAATTTAGCTTTAAGCTCAACTTGATCTCCTGCGCACAATCCGTCAACAGCAACTGTTACTCCTTCAGGCAATACGTCACTGCCGTCGTAGTACTTGCTTACGGACTTCTGTTCACTTCCGTTCTTCATTAATTTAACTGTTAAAGCCTTTGCCTCAATAACAAGTTTTAATGTCACTTCAAAATTATCTACTGTATCACTTGATACACTGAGTTTGACGTCATATTCACCGACTGATAGGAATCTTCCTGTTGAATATGTTGGTTTAACAATTTCAGCTTCTGTAATAACTGCGTTCTTAACAAGGTCACTGCTGAATGTTAATGTTCCGCTTAGGAGTTTTGCATAATCATCAGATTCTTTAATATCTCCATAAGTCTTTGTTGCATCTGATACAGTAACTCCTGTAAGATTTGCTTTCACAATCTTACCTGTCGCTTTAACAGAGTAGTTATCTTTGTCAACGCCTGACAATGTGATATCAGTAATTGATACTGCTTCACTTGTTACATCTGCGCTGTCGAAGTTACCTTCTACTGTTACGCTGTCACCTCCCATTAAACCAGTTACGTTAGTTACATTTTCATTTGTAAATGCTGTTGTCCCGTCATATACTTTTGTAATTTCAACTGTGAGTTCAGCTTTTGTAATTGTGAACCATGTGTTTCCTGCTGGAATTGTGATGATGTAATTTGTTGCTACTTCTCCGCCAATCATTACTGACTTAATTACTAATGCTTTCTTTCCTACTGTCTTTTCAACATCTTCGAATGCAATTGTGAGTGTTTCTCCTGTAACCTTCTCTAATGTGATTGATCCCGGTGTGATTGCCTTTGATGTATACACTGCTGTCTTTGATTCAGATGTCGTGAGATCTGATTCTTTAAGCTCGTATGTGTACTCTGTAATTCTTAGCCATGTATTTGCAGAAATAGTGATATCGTAGTTATCATTATCAACGCTTGCGAATTCTAATGCGTAGTCACCTACATTAACTCCAGTTTCTTTGAAGCTAATTTCAATTGTTTCGCCATTTAATTCTTTTGTGATTGCTGCTGGCTTTAAGCTTGTTCCGTCATATGTCTTTGTTCTTTTATAATCTTGTCCAAGGTCGCCTTCAACAACTGTATATTTGAATTTTGTGATGCTGAACCACTTATTTCCAGCTTCTGCCTTGATTTCGTAGTTTGTTGCATCGTTTTCTCCGATCATAACGGAGCTAACTACCATTTCATACTCCCCAACAGTAGTTCCACTAACTGCGCTGAATGAAATTGTAAGTTTTTCGTTGTTTACTAATGTAAGCTCGATTGAATCAGGTGTTATTGTTGATTTTGTATATACTTTTGAGTTAACGCTTGCAACATCGCTTGCTGTTAATGTGTAAGCTCTCTTTGTAATTTCTAATAACTCATTTTCTTTAACTGAGATTTCATAGTTTTTGTTTTCTGTGTCACTAACTGACAATGCATATTTCTTAGCGTCTGTTCCAACTGATGCGAAGTTAATTGTAACTGTTTCGCCAGCTATAAACTCTTTTGTAACACTGTTTGGTGTAAGAGCTGTGCCGTCATATGTCTTTGTCCATGAGCTATCTTCTGTAAGCTCTGAAGCTGTGAGCACTTTAGTGAATTTCTTGATTTCAAATACTGGGCTTGCTGATACATATGAGCTATCAACAAATGTTGCATCTGCTGTATAAATATCGTTATGTCCTGAAATGCTTAATGCATATTTTCCAGCATTTCCTAAATTTTCAGAAATTGAGATTGTGATTCCTGTGAACATTTTATCTAAATCGGATGTAACAGGTTTTACTTCCCATGTATCCTCACCCTCAACACTACTAACTTTGGCATTGATATAGAGTGAAAGTCCAACTCTTGCTTTCAAAGCGCCGTCAGCTGTGTATGCAGCTAAGGACCACTTAGAACTATTTGAATCATATTCTGTCGCAACTCTTGTAACAGTTGTTGTGTCGTATGTCATTGCGAACTCGCCATCAACGACAACCATTAATCCTTGTTTAACAGCTTCGATTTCGAAGAATGTGTTATTGTCAGGAATTGTGATTGTGTAGTTGTTTGTTGCGTCGTCGCCGCTACTATACTTAACTGTTGCTATTGTTAATTTGTATTTTCCAACTGAAGATCCTTCTTCTCTTGTAAATGTAATTACAAGTTCGTCTGGATTGCTAATTCCTTCAGTGTTCTTTGCAAGAGTTACTTTAAGTGCTGGATCTGCGTGTCCATAAACTTTTGAAAGTTTAACGTCTTCTTGTGTAAGAGTATAAGCAAACTTTGTGATAGTTCCTGTAACTGCCAATACAGAGTAATTTGCATTTGCAGCACCAGAAAGTTTATAATCTGTGATTCCTACTGATGTAGTTGCATCTTTACTTGGATAGTTACCTGAAATTAAGATTTCGTCGTTTCCGACTTTTCCAGTTACGTTAGTTACATTTTCGTTTGTGAACGCTGTTGTTCCGTCATAAACCTTTTCAACTGTGAATGTAAGTTTTGCTTTTGTAATGCTGAACCACTTGTTCTCTGGAAGTGTGATTTCATAGTTGCCCTTATTTGCATCGTCAACTGTAACTGTTAATAATGCATAAGTTCCAACTGTATTTCCTTCAGCTCTTGTGAATGTAAGTGTAAGAGCGTCTGGGTTCTTGAGTTCTACATTGCCTTCATGAGCGAATGTTCCTGCTGCGAACTCTTTTGATAATACTTTATCTTCAGTTCCATAAACCTTTGTGAAGCTTACATCTTCTGCATTAAGTGTGTACTTAAATGGTGTGATGCTGAACCACTTGTTCTCTGGAAGTGTGATTTCATAGTTACTTGTCGCATTATTATTAATTGTTATTGACTTAATTGCAGGTGAATATTTACCAACATCCTTTCCTGCTTTATTGAATGAAATTGTAAGGGTTTCTCCTTCAATCAAGGTTAAAGTAATTTCATCAGGTGTGAGAACTTGTCCTGTATAAACCTTAGTCTTTGATCCGTCTTTGATATCACTTTCTTTAAGAATGTAGGAATAAGTGTCAATTAAAAGCCATGTGTTGTTGTCGTCTGTGAGTTTAACTGTGTAGTTGCCACTGTCAACTCCTCCAACCTTAATGCTTTCAACTTCGGCTTTGTATGACTTAGCATCTGGGCCAACGGCCTTGAATGTAATGTCTACTTTTTCGCCTAATGCTGTATAGACAGAGCTTGCAACAAGTGTAGTTCCGTCATATACCTTTGTTTTGTTTGAAATATCAGCGTCAGAAATTGAAATTTCCTTCTTTGTGATTTCAAAATTGAATGTGTAATCTGCAAAGTCGTAATATTTCTTTCCTTCCTCAGTTAATGCAACTTTTACACTATAGCTTCCAACGTTCTTTGATGCAGCTTCTTTTGTAACTGCGTACATTCCGCTTCCCAAAGTCATAGCGTTTCCGCTTGCGTCTTTGAATGCTACTGTAAGTCCGCTGTAAAGATCTTTGTTTGCATATTCATAGCTGTTTGTTGCGTTTGATAAGCCGTTTGTACTTGAAATATCAACTGAGCCAATTGTTTGCTTAACTGCTGTGAATGTTACGTCATAAACATATTCAACTGATTCATAATCTCCAACTTTACTTGTTAATGTGATAACAATTGTGTAGGTCTTTGCGTCGTCAACACTCTTTAATGTAAGGATATTTGAGTTTGTTCCCTTCCATTTATATGAAATTGTGTCCATTCCATTTTCACTGAAGTCAAATCCTTCGATTGATGTTATGAAATTCTTTGCATCAAAGCTTGTTCCTGTTTCGCTTGCTGTGAAGCTTCCAGTTTGTGTTCCTGTGATAAGAGGAATTGAATATGGTGTCCAGTTAACCTTAACATGAACAGCAGTAAATGAAGTATGTTGATCGGCAATTCCTACAACTGTTCCCTCAATTGTAACTTCTGACTCAGATCCTGTCACTGTCGTGTAAGTAAATCCAGGATATGCAACAATGTTTAATGTTGTGTCAGCTGGTAGATAGTATGTTCCGTTAGCGTTAGCTGTAAGGCTTGCAAATGCAGTCTCATCAAGGAAAACTCTCGTTGTTGGCTTTTCATCTTCGCCATTCACCTCAAAGAGGGTTCCCTTGCCAGGGAGTTCGAAGATGTACCATTTCTTTCCATTTGCATCCTTATACTGTCCCATAAGAGTAAATTCTGTTGTCTTAGGATTTTTAGCGATGTCAGATAAAGTGCGTTGCATTGGATAAATGTATGATAAATCAAGAGTTTCGTTCATATTTACAAATTGCCAATCTGTATAGTCCTCTCTATCTCTAGCTGAGAGGTCAACTTTAACTGCAAGTGCTCTTGTAAGAATCAATTTATATGAACCACTTTTTTCTACTGTAACTTCTCTTGTGAGGGCTCCCGCCCCATTAACAGCTAACAAAGATTTAATGTTATTTAAGCTAGCTGCATACTCTGTTGTAGTCTCTATTAATCCAACAGGATTTCCTTCTGCGAATTCACCTGATTCAGGTTGAGTCACAGTGTATTCGAATGTAATTCCGTTTAAAAGTTGAACTGTGAGGTTAGCTGTTCCTTGTCCATAGATATATCCGAGCAATATATTTTTTCCAATAACGCTAACAAGTCCGTTAGCATCAATTGCAAAGCCTGATTCATATGCATAATCTATGTCGTTGTATCTAATTTTTGTTACAGCAACTTTTGGATTAAATTTGTCAAATCCAACTTGCTGATCGTTCAAGTCCCCTTCTTTAGCATAGATACCCATGAGGCTGTAATTCAATTTTAAAAGATCTGCATCTTGGATTGTCAATGTTCCAGGGATCCAGAATAGAGCTGAATTTGTGATGTCATTACCGTTCTTATCAATAATACTTTCAATTGTGAAGAAGTTTGTATCACCAATTTGTGTGTACTCTCCAGCAGCTCCTGAGTTAGTTTTAATTGTTATTTTATTTTCGAAATCATCGGTGTAAGTATATGTGTAATAATCTGTAGCTCCTGTATATAGCATAACAGCATTATCTGGAAGTGAAGTTGAAATTACTTCTTGTTCTTTCACAAGGTTATATTCTGTTTCTCTTACCGTCTTACTATTTCTAACATAGTAAACACCTTCAATAACTTTGTAATCTGTGTAAAGTGTTCCTAGATTAACATTTGTTAAGTCTCCGCTAAGTTTCCACCATGAGTCATAAACTCCAGCATCTAAATCTTCCCAGCTTTTAAATACTTCTTTATCAATTGTTCCGACATCTGAAATTGTGACTTCGTCAATGTTTGTTGTCCAAATGTTTGAGTCATAACCAAATAAACCAAATGTTGAGCATAACGCCAAATTTAATTCATCATTTGAAAGTGAACCATCCAAATCACTTCTTCCTAAAACATTGTAGATATTTGCTTTTAGTGTTGAGTTTGCCTTCATGAGCTTTAGAAGAGTATCCCTTCCTTGAGAGATTCTCCCATCTCTGGTATCTGCCAAAGCCTCAGTGCCAATCTTTTCATAGACATACTGAGCAGCCAAGTCTAATTGGTCTTTGCTTTGGATAATTTCAAAGTTGTATTCACTTGCAGTTACGCCAAAATACGCTGGATTTTTAATTTCTTTTGTTGCAAAAGCATTCTTCATTCCTTCAAAAGGGACAATCGTGCAAACGATCTTTGGATTTTCTCTTCCATTAAGTGTAATAGTCAAAATTACACTCTTTGCCCAGCTTCCAACTGAAATACTTCCTTCTTTTGTTGTTAAAACGCTGTCTTTGTAAACTTCCACATTAAATAAATTTGTTGCAGAAGTGCTATTTCCATAAACTGTTCCTGAAGCGAAGGGAGACGAATCAATTTTAATTTGTCCATTCCCGCTTGTTTTCTCAACATTTTTTGAATTTAGGTTTAAAGTGTAAATAATATCGCTTTCACTTATTTCCCACATTGCATAGAGTGTGTAAGTGCCACCTGCATTGGCTGCAATTCCAGAAATAAAACTATTATTAAATATATCTTCATCAGATACAATTACAAAATTTCCAGTTGTTTTTTCAATTGCCCATCCCTTGAATGTTAAACCTTGAGCTGTTGGCGCTGATGGACATTCGTTTAAGATAATTTCATCATAACTAATGTCTTTATTAGTTGTTTTACCTGTTCCGTCATTGTTGTTGAAAACTAATTTGTAGGTGTTAGCATCCCAATGAGCATAAAGTGTTACGCTAGTATTGTTGTTTCCTAGATCTGGCATTGTTGTGTATTCAATTTTATTTCCTGAGCCGTTGCCATCTGTGTTTCCATCATACCATCCGTTGAATGTATAACCGGCTTTTGTAGGGGTTGGAAGAGTGATAGCTGTTCCATAGCCTCCTGAAATTGAGTTAACTGATGAGCCACCATTTGAGTCGAAGTTGATTGTATATGTGTTTGCACTCCAGTTTGCATAGAGTGTTTTAACTGCTCCGTTATCTCCAAGCTCTGGCATTGTTGTGTATTCAATTTTATTTCCTGAGCCGTTGCCATCTGTGTTTCCGTCATACCATCCATTGAATGTATAACCTGCTTTTGTAGGGGTTGGAAGTGTCACGCTTGCGCCATAGTTTCCAGTGATGTTGTCACATGGAGTTCCGCCATTTGATTCAAATTTAAGTGTATATGACTCGATTGCCCACTTTGCATAAAGTGTTTTGCTTGCGTTATTATTTCCAAGATCTGGCATTGTTGTCCAAGTAATCTTGTCCCCTGTTCCATTATCGTTTTCTTCAGCATCATACCAACCTTCAAACTTGTATCCTGTTCTTGTTGGTGTTGGAAGCGTGATGGCTGTTCCATAGTTTTGTGTTATAGAACTTACTATTGAGCCACCATTTGAGTCGAAGTTGATTGTATGTGATTCAACAGTCCACTTTGCTGTGTATGTTTGGTCAGCTGTAAGGTCAATTGTTGAGCTATTTTCAACCTTTACATCACCACTTGTGTACCAGCCCTCAAATGTATGTCCTTCCTTTGTCGCATTTGGTAAAAGATATTTATCAAGGTTGTAAACTGTTTGTGAAGTTGCATCAGCTGAGCCCCCGTTTGGATTGTAAGTTATTTTATAAGGCTTTTTAGCATACTTAACTGTGATAGTATAAGTTCCATTTACTTTAACGCCACTAAATGCTCCAGTTAAAGCATCAAATGTTGGATTTGCTGTTCCATTGGTTCCTGTAAATGTAATACTTTCGATAATATAATACTTATCAGTATTAGCTGTGATAGATCCAGCACCTGTTCCGAGGAAAAGGACTCCATCTGTACTAAGGCTCTCGTCTGAACTTGTAATTTTTACATCAGGATAAGCTTGTGCTGGGTCATATGTTGCACCAGTTTTTGTGATTGTTACTTTGAATGTTCTTTTAACTGTCGTAACTTCGATTTTTGCATCTTCAAACTTTGTTGGATTTGTAACTTTAACTTCAACTTTTTCAGCACCATGGTCTGGAACGTTTGCTGAACTTGTCGTTGTTTGTGTTGCCCCGTTTGCATCAGTGTATGTGTATGTGCAAACTGCTGTTCCAGTAATTCCAGCAACAGAAGCAACTGAAATTCCATATCCCGTTTTAGCTGTGAAAGTCATTGTGAAATCTTCATCACAGTAAGCAGAAATTGTATTGTCTACAAAACTTCCTTTTCCTGAAGTTGTGAAAGTTGCGTCTGTTTGACTAGGTTCAACTGTTACAGTTTGTGCAACCTTTTTAACGTTGATATTGATTTGGTTGTCAGCGTTTAAAATACCTGTTTCACAAGTATAAACGTAGGTTTCTCCGTCTTTTGTCAAAGTTAAAGCTTTAGCTGTTGAGTAACCAGTTCCACTGATTGTAACATCTCCTACGATTTCAAAGCCATCTCTAACTTGAACCTTGTAGACAAACTTAGTGTTTCCTGTAATTTTGAATACGTTTCCGTCACGAATTGGCACACTTGCCCCTGTGTTATCAACAAGCCCCTCTGATAATAAACCACTCTTTCCACCGTTTCCTGAGTATGAAATTTTTGAGTTAACTGTTTGAGGTTGCCAAATAGCGATTAAATCGTACGTTGTGCTTGTGTCAGCTAAAACAAGTTCTAATTTGTCATTCCCTGTTTTCTCTTCTTCATTAAGATAGAATTTCCAATCAGATAGAGTTCTGTTCCCACTTGCATCATATGTTACAGTTCTTACCGCTTTTGCAACTGGAGATGTTTGACCAGCCCCTCTTATATCGACTTCTGTCAGATCATAAGGATCTTTTTGGATTTTACCAATTAAATCCAACCATGAGCTATACATTGTTGCACTTAAGTTTGAGCTATTTGCTGTGTCAGTGCCCGTCTGCCCAATTCTGTCGAATCTGTTGAATGTGTATGTTACTTGGTTCCAGTTTGCACGAAGTGTGTAATCTTCATCTGCGAGAGCAAATCCTGAAGCTGGAGAGTAGACTCCGCTTGTTTTAATTCCATTCCATTCTGATTCTGATACTAGTTCATATCCCTTTCTCTTTGCAGAAACTGTGCTTCCGCTAGTATTTGGATATGTTGTTCCAAAATTCTTTGGAGCGTTAGTTAAAGTTTGTTCCGCATTTGCAGCAGAGATAGCTACATAATATGTCTCTGTCTTATCAGTATCATTGCGCATCAACTTCTTTCCATTTGCATCTACGTAGTATGCACTCTTTGCTGTGTCTTTTGCATCGTCTACGTTAAAAGCAACTGCATGGCCCTTTGTTTCAGTTCCTGCTCCAACTCTAACAGTAGAATCAACTGTAGTCGCATTTCCACCAAAGTTATTTCCTCCACGATAGATTGTTGTATCTGTTCCTGAAACTTGTCCGATTGTATTAGTCATTGAAGATTTATCATAAACAGCTGCAACGGTAGTGCCTTTTGCATAACCAATGAGTGATCCTGAAACAGCATTAGCGTTAGCTCCAGTGTATGTGAAAGATTCTCCTATTGAAAGGTCGTAGATCTTTGCTCCACTTGTATAGCCGAAAATTCCATAATAATTAGACAAAACAGATTCAGGAACAATGATTGATCCTGAAATTTCATATCCATTTCCCCATATAGTTCCTTGGAATGGAGCATTTTCTGTTCCAATTGGAGTCCAAAGCTTGTTGTCCAAGTTGATATCTGAAGTGAGTTCATAGATTGCGTTACTATGGTTTGTCGCAAGCTTGCTCAAATCGTCTGCAGACCCAATCTTGATAGTTGTTTGGTCAGTTTCAGCGTAGCTTGATTCCTGCTTTCCGCTTTCTTTAGCATAAAGCATGCCGCCTGCAACTGCGGTTCCCCCTGTCAATCCTAAAATAGATAATGCTAATAATGATTTTACTAATTTCTTCATTTTTTCGCTCCTATTACTGTTTTTTCTATCTTATAGAAATATTTTCGTCTTTTTTCTACACTGGAATTATATCACTTTTTCTTTTTTTCTCAAAACAATTTTGCGCATTTTTTTTCGTTTTAATTAATAATTATTATTTTTTTATTTTTCGTTTTTATTTACGCCTTTTGAACATTTTTTTTATTTTTTCAAAAAACCCTAAAACGCTTTACTTATCGCCCGAATAAATGTATAATGAGGTAACGCATGTTATCGCAGGAAAAAAGATTAAAAGGGACAACAAAATGAAGAAAAAAAATGTAATTATTGACACAGACCCAGGCGTGGACGATGCTGCTGCAATTGTGCTTTCTTTGGACGATAAATTAATGGATATTAAGCTGATTACAACCGTCCGTGGAAACAAGGATATTGATACAGTAACGCGCAATATGCTGCATATTTTGGAAAAATACAATCGCACAGACATCCCTGTTGCAAAGGGTGCAGCAAGGGCAATGCAAAGGAATAGTCCTGACGCAGAATTCATACATCAAAAGGACGGAATGGGGGGATATACACCACCAGCTAAAGTTAAAACAAAACCGATTAGGCTTAGCGCCGTAGAGGCGATGTATAAAGTCATTTGTGAAAACAAAGGCAACATCAATATCGTTGCTCTTGGGCCTCACACAAACCTTGGAATGCTTATTAAGAAACATCCAGATGTAGTTGGAATGATAAATCATATATATACAGAGGGCTGCTCACCATACGGATGGGAGGAAGAAGGACCAAAATGGATACATTATCGCTCATTTAATGCCTCAACGGACCCAGAAGCGGTTAAAATCGTTCTTGAAAGCGGTATTCCAATGTCCTATATTCCTTCCAGAATGGGAAGAGAGCTTGCTAATTTCACTGAAGAAGAGGTTTTGTCGATGGAAAACATCAATGAAACGGGAAAATTCATATATGATATGTACAGTGGATACTGGGAGCATGGCTATACGGACAAACGAATTGCAACAAATGACACCTGTGCAATGCTTGCCCTTCGCTATCCAAAGCTTTTCAAATTTATGAATGTCGATATGGATATTGACACTGGAGAGCTTCCTGGAAAAACCACTATGACACCTAATCCAAAAGGACACATTAAACTTGCAAGAAGTGTTGATAGAGAAAAAATGCACAAAGATTTCTTTGAAGCAATTAAAAAAGCAAAAATGAATTAAAAAAATAAAAAAACGGGCTATATGCTCGTTTTTTAATGTTTTAAAATGTTTTTTATTTTATTTTTTATGCAAAATAATTAATTTTTTCGCTTTTTTGTTCTTTCATTAATGTTACAATTCCAAGTTCTTCACTTCTTCCAAAGAATCTGTCTATTTCAACTTCTGCATTTTCAGGTGAATCTGAGCAGTGGAATCCATTTTTTGTTGTTCTGTCTGCTTCAGGAACGCCCTTCTTTGCAATAAACTCATATCTGAGTGTTCCTTCAGCTGGATTTCTTGTGCTTCCCATAGCTTTTCTTAACCTATCAATAATTCCCTTTTCACCAACAAGGCTTACACCAATAACTGGTCCGCTAAGCATATATTCCTCAAGTTTTGGATAAACAGGCTCTCCTGTAACCTTATCTTTAAGATCTACGATATGTGCGTAATGTTCTCTGCACGCCTTTTTGCTTAAAAGCATTGCTTTAACCTCTAAAATGCACGCTCCTTCCTTTACCAATCTTTTTAAAACCTCATAAACCGTTTCTTCATCTGTAAAACCCGGTTTAAACATAAAATAACATTTTTCTTTCATAAGTCCTCCTAATGTTATTCTATCACAATTAAGTATATTTTGCCAGCTTTTTACGTTTTTTCTTAAAAAACTTTAATTACTATCACGCTCATATCATCTTTGGCGATTCCCATATTATTTTCAAGAGCCTTTTGAAGGATCGCATCGCTGATTATTTGAGGGTTTTTATAATCCAAACTACAAGCATATTCCAGGATTTTGTCATCCGACTCAAATGAATCACTAATCCCATCGGTAGTTAAAATAATGTAATTTCCACCTCGTATAACCACTTTTTTGTTGTTTGGCAGTGTATCTTTAATAACTCCTAAAGGCAGCGCATTACCCTCAATTACCCCGCATTTTTCCTTGTCTATGATGTAACAACTTGGGCTTCCCATTTTTATAAAGTTCGCTGAGCCTTCATTTAGGTCTAAAATGCAAATATCAACCGCAGAAAAGGACTCTTCCTTTTGCAAAGAGAGTAATTTATTAATGCTTGACATGATAAGTTCACTCTCAAAGCCCGCTTTATAGAAGTTTTCTATCAAATTGATTGCATTTTCGCTTATTTCTTGCGCTTTTTCTCCACTTCCCATCCCGTCACAAAGAGCAAACATGAACTTATCGCCCGTCATTTTCTGGATGCTGTAACAATCTCCGCTTTTTTCGGATCCAGACTTAGTGTGAACGCTAACTCCGAATGAACAATCGTACTTCGGAATTTTCCTTAAAGTTACTGTACTCCAGCCCGGCTTTATCGATGAAATTGTCTGCTCTACATACATTTCACAGCCACAAATTTTTCCAATAACCTCGCATATTGCGGCTTTTTCTCTATCTTCGTTTCTAACGACAATTGTCGTTTCCATTTCATGTATACCTTTCTCAACAACAATTACATCGTCACAAATTATTTCATTTGCAAGAAGTTCTTCGACAATCTTGTCTTCTCGTGCGTTGTCAAATGCTATAGGGGCATAGACTTCTTTTGCAAGTTCTTTCATAATATTTGATACACCTCCCATTTGATCAGCAACGAGAAGTTTGCTCTTATCAATGTCTCCAACAAGGTCGGAATATCTTTTATATTGATTGCACAAAGTGTTTACACAAGAAATTATGGATGTAACCTTATTGCAGTGAGTGTTCATAAACGAAGGAATATCCAAAACACTTATTTTTCCCTTATCAAAGCTCAAATCTGCAAGTTCGTCAAGCACCATTTCAGTTTCTTTCGCATATGAGCGATAACACCTGCTTTTTTCGGGACAATTTTCACATATTTTTCTCTTTATTTCCCTCTTCATAGTCTCTTGCATCTCGTCTTTACTAAGTGAGGTGTTGGCCATTTTTCTGAAAGTTCTTTCCACCTCTGTGAAAGCTTCTCCAAGGCAACCTATCTTGTTATGTAAAATTTCTCTATTCCTGTTCACAACGTCTTTTACTGCAATACGGCTGTTTTTTGAGGATAAAAGCATCCTACATCTATCATAAACCTTGTTTGGAATACAGAAAAACGCAATACATGACACTGCCACAGGAATTATCTCAAGTGGAGAAAATCCGTAGTACAAATTAAAGTAAAATCCGCATAGACATTCACTTGCCATGAGCGCCACAGGCATTAGATATTTGCTGTAGCTTTTGAACAGCGAAATTGAGACAGCCCAAATAGCGAATGGAGCAATATAGACGGGATTATTCATTCCGATTAGCGTTCCAATTCCCATAATCAATGACACAAACACGCTATAATAACTTTTACTACTAAATGCAATAAATAAAATTGTAAACGAAACAAACAGTTTTAAGAAGGAAAAAGGTCCAATTGTTGCAAAAGTGAGTCCGTCACTCAAAACTGCAAGAAAAACTCCGCCGCTGATTAGCTCCAGAGATGTAAGTTTGTATGCAAGCCCTCTAACGAGAACTGCATCGAGAATCATAATCATTAGATACATGAAAAGTATGCCAACAAATGTGGAAATTATCTCATAGTAGAACACTCCCCCGCCTACGTAAGAAAGCACAACTTGAGCTACTTGGCTAATCAGTGCATAAATACCTAGCTCCCAAATTTTCATGTTTTTCTTCAGTAACACATGGATTAAATATGGGGCTGCCACACAAAAAGCTGTGCATATAACGGAAATTATATTATATACGCCCCAATTATTTAAAATCCCAGCAATTAAATACGCAGGACAAACCACCCAAATCTTCTGATTACTCCAAACTAGAGCAAACATCATTCCAAATGCAAACGGATAAAATAAATTGCTAATGCTTGCATGAAATAAAATGTAAAATAATCCCGTAAAAATTAAGAAAGATAAGGAATAATAAAGATATTTTTTTGTTTTCATCGCAACCTCTACACTTGCGATAATATCATATTTTAAAACATTTTTCTTTGTATTATTTTGTCATTTTTTGTTAAAAATGCAGCATATTTGCGGTTTTTAAGTTTTTAAGAAATTAATTATTCCTTTTAGCACTGATTTACAGAATTTTTTTCTATATTTTTCTTGCATTAAATTATACTCTTCTTCCGCATTCGAGAGATATCCACATTCAATTAAAACAGCTGCTTTTTCGTTGCAATTTAGCACGTAGTAATCGCCTGCGCAAGCCCCACTTCTAACCTTGGAAAAATCTTGGACAATACACGTTGTTATATCGTCTGCCAAAATTTTGGCCTCTTCATTCCCTTTCTTGAAGAACACTTGGGCTCCCCTCACGGAAGGAATTGTGATCGAATTCATGTGAATGCTAACAACTATATCTCCTTTGCTGTCGTTTATTATCTGCTCTCTCTTTTGCATTTCGGATTTCTTTTTGTTTGTGGCAAGCGGAGAATATAGCCCCTCCGCCGTAGAACGCGTCATAACAACTTTAAAGCCAGACTCTTTGCACTGCTGCTCAAGCTCCTTCGCATACAAAAGATTAAGTTCGCTCTCAACGGCTCCATATCTTTTCCCCACGCATCCGCCATCGATCCCTCCATGTCCCGCATCAATCACAATTGTTCTAGTCAGTTTTGGAGAGGATGTTTTTTGAGAAGAAAAAAGTGGGACGCTTATAGCACCAATCAAAACACCGATCAAAACAGAAAGATATAAGAGTTTTTTTCTTATTAAAATAAATTTCATACTCTATTTTATTATAAA
>CALCWV010000073.1 GCA_937907645.1 uncultured Clostridia bacterium | reverse complement strand
GGACAGAGAAAAAGAAATTAAAAACTTTAAGCCTGAAGAATACTGGAACATCAGTGCTGACCTTGTTAAAGATAGTCAGAAGTTTAAAGCACCTATGACAACAAGGAAGGGAAAGAAGTTTACTCCAAAAAATAAAGAGGAAGCGGATAAAGTTTTAGCAGATTTGAAGGAAGGACAATTTGTTGTTGATTCAATCAAAAAGTCCAACACAAAATCTCATGCTCCTGCACCTTTTACAACAAGCACAATGCAACAAGATGCATCAAACAAGCTTGGAATGACATTGAAGAGAACAACAGCTTCAGCACAAGAATTATATGAAGGTGTAAATATAGCTGGCGAAGGCAAAATTGCTTTGATTACTTACATCAGAACAGACTCAACTCGTGTGTCAAGTGATGCTCAAAATGCTTGTATTGCTTTTGTAAGAGAGAATTATGGGGATAAATACGTTCCCGCAAAGCCAAATATTTATGCGACAAAAGCCAATGCTCAAGACGCGCACGAAGCTATTCGTCCTATCAATATGAATATGAAGCCAGAAAGAGTTAAGGAATCACTTTCTCCAGATAACTACAAACTATATAAACTTATCTACGAAAGATTCTTAGCCAGCCAAATGGCGGAGGCAGAATACTTCAATGTTACAGCTAATATAAAGAACGGAGATTATGCTTTCAGGGCGACTGGAAAAACATTGAATTTCCCAGGATATACTGCAGTTTATAAAGAATACAGCGAAGATGAAAAGCAGGAAATCTCAAAACTTCCACCTCTTGAGGAGAAAGAAATTGTTGCCTGTGACAAAATAAATAGTGAACAAAAATTTACTAAACCACCAGCAAGATACACTGAAGGTTCTTTAGTTAAAGCTATGGAAGAAAAAGGGATTGGTCGTCCTGCAACGTATGCAGCAACAATTACTGTTCTTTCTTCAAGAGAATACACTCAAAAAGACGGAAAATACCTCGTTCCAACCGACTTAGGAAGAAAGGTGACTGACTATTTGGATGAACATTTTAGCTCAGTTATTAACGTTAAATTCACGGCGCACATGGAAAACAGGCTTGATGATATCGCAACAAAAGGTGAACCATGGAAAGCTGTTGTTGAAAGTTTCTGGGACGGATTTTCCTCACTACTTCGCAAAGTTGGGGGAGACACATCGTCAGTGAAAGAAGAAGTTCAAGAAACTGATATAGTTTGTCCAAAATGTGGGCATAAAATGGTTATACGTAACGGCAAGTATGGAAAGTTCCTTGGATGCTCAAACTTCCCTAAGTGCAGGAATATCATGCCAATGTCGGAAGAAGAAAATAACAAAAAGGCAGTAGGCATATGTCCTGAATGTGGAAAGGAAGTCTTTGCAAGAAAGAGTAAAACTGGGAAACTATTTTACTCATGCAGCGGATATCCTGACTGCAAATTTATGAGCTGGTATCCACCAACAGGGGAGAAATGCCCTGAGTGCAACGGATATCTTGTTGTTAAAGGAAAGAAAATTGTTTGTTCCGAGGCGGGATGCAAATATTCTAGAGATGTGGAAAATAAAAAGGAAGAAAAGGAGTAATTATGCAAATTATAACTGAAAAAGATTTCAAAAAAACAATCGAAAAAGGGCTCGTATTCGTTGATTTCTTTGCAACATGGTGCATCCCTTGCCGTATGATGGGAATGGTGCTTGAAGAAGTTGAAGAGGAGCTCGGCGATGCTGTTAAAATAGTGAAAATCGATGTAGATAACGATGAAAAACTTGCTCGTTCTTTCGGAATTTTATCAATTCCAACAACAATTCTTTTCAAAGATGGCGTTGAAGTTGATAAACACATAGGAATGATGCCAAAAGACAAAATTATCAAATTAATTAAAGATAATATGTAAAAAATGAAATAGGTGAAATATCCTATTTTATTTTTTTATTTATATTTAAAATGTTGACAAAAATATTTTCATAGTGGTATAATTTCTACGGCTGTTGGAAATGATTTTATCCTCTAATAAAATCGTTCTTTAAAAGGGAAAAAATGGAAAGAAGAGTATATTTAGATAATGCTGCAACGACTTTCGTGTCACAAGAGGTATTAGATGAAATGCTTCCATGTTTCAATATCAAATTTGGAAATCCAAATAGTTTGCATAGTTTTGGAAGAGAAGCTGCGGCTGTTGTAGATACTGCTCGTGACAGAGTTGCAAAAGCAATCAATGCAAAGTCTGTTGGAGAAATTTATTTCACTTCTGGTGGAACAGAAGCTGATAACTGGGCAATTAAAGGTATTGCTCACGCTTACGCTAACAAAGGTAAGCACATAATTACAAGCTCGATTGAGCATCATGCTATTTTAGATTCATGTATGGCTCTTGAAAAAGAGGGCTTTGAAGTAACATATTTGCCTGTTGACAAGTATGGAATGGTTCAAGTAGAAGACCTCAAAAAGGCAATGAGAGATGACACAGTTTTAGTGTCAATCATGGTTGTAAATAACGAAGTAGGAACAATACAAAATATCAAAGAATTAGCTAAAGTTGCTCATGAGAAAAACGCTGTTTTCCATGCCGACGCAGTTCAAGCTGTTGGTGCGGTAAAACTCGATGTTCAGGATTTAGGTGTTGACGCTATGTCAATGTCAGCGCACAAAATCTATGGGCCAAAAGGATGCGGTGCTCTCTATGTTAGATCTGGTGTTAGAATTAACAACCTCATGAATGGGGGAGCTCAAGAAAGAGCGAAGAGAGGCGGAACATCAAACGTTCCTGCAATCGCTGGATTCGGAAAAGCTATCGAAATTGCAACAAGAGATCTTGATAAAAATCAGAAGATTTTGAAAGACCTCAGAGATTATTTTGAAAGTCAAATTAAAGCAAATATCAAGCATATTCACATAAATGGACACCCTACTCAAAGAATTAATGGTACTTTGAGTGTTACATTTGAGATGATTGAAGGGGAGTCAATTTTAATGTCACTCGACCTTGAAGGAATTGCAGTTTCAACTGCTTCCGCTTGCACATCTCTTTCATTACAACCATCTCACGTTTTGCGTGCAATGGGTGTTCCAGATGAAATTGCTCACGGAACAATCCGTTTCTCATTCGGGAAAAATATAACTAAAGATGATATTGATTACACAATCAAAACATTGGTGAAAGTTGTTAAAAAATTAAGAGCTATTTCACCTATAACAGAAACAGGGAGGAATTAAAAATGATGTATACTGAAAAAGTTGTAAAAAGATTTGAGAATCCTCGCTTTGCTGGGGAATTGAAAGATGCTAACGCCATTGGAACAGTAGGAAATCCTGCATGTGGCGATATCATGAGATTATATCTTAAAATTAATAAAGACACAGAAGTTATTGAAGATGTTTCATTCAAAACTTTTGGTTGCGCAGCTGCTATCGCATCAACAGATGTAGCTTGCGAATTAATTAAAGGTAAAACAATTGCTGAAGCACTTAAAATCACAAATCAACAAGTAGTAGACCAATTAGGCACATTGCCACCACACAAAATTCACTGCTCAGTTTTGGCTGAGGAGTCAATTGCGGCGGCTGTCAAAAATTATTATGAAAATAAATAATGCAGTCATATTGCATTGCTTATAACATTGAAAGAGGATAGTTTGGATACTATCCTTTTTTTGTTTTATTTAAGAATTAGGATAATCTGAATACTATACTTTTTTATTGCACCTGTATAAATTCTGACAAATTTTGCAAAATAATAGGGAGGTGAAGATTTTTTTTAAAATGCTGAAATCCATGCATATGCTTAGATTTTAAAAATAAATAGCACAATAAACTTGGGAAAAGAATCGCAAAAGATTCACAGAACACCCCCGTTTTAGTTTAAAAAATTGGATGAAATGCAAGGCTCGCTTGCTACTCGAGATACAACATCTTAATAACCCCTAGAACAAACTGTAACTAAAACAATCCTTTTTCGCAGAGTTATGGCAGCAGAAATCAAGAGATTTTTCTTGTAGTTTCTTTGTTTCGGGTTCCCGATAGAGGTTCCTCATTGGTGGTTCTGAAACAGAGAAAATACTGAAAA
>CALCWV010000072.1 GCA_937907645.1 uncultured Clostridia bacterium | reverse complement strand
TCGTTGTCAGCATGACCTTTCACTTTGTGCCAAACAACTTTGTGAGTTCTTGTAAGTTCAATAAGCTCCTGCCATAGATCAACATTTGCAACTTCCTTCTTCCCTTTGGTCATCCAGTTGTGAGTCGTCCAATATGAAATCCAGTCTTCTAAAAAGGCATTTACAACATAAGCTGAGTCGCTATAAACATCAACTTCTGATGGCTTTTTAAGAGCTTTTAAGCCGCTAATAACGCCAAGGAGTTCCATTCTGTTATTTGTCGTTTCAGCGTCACCTCCGCTAATAATCTTTTCCTTGCCATTGTATCTTAAAATTGCACAATATCCGCCAGCACCAGGATTGCCTGAGCAAGCTCCGTCTGTGTATAGAACTATTTTGTTGTCATCAACTTCTTCTTCCTCAATCTGAAGATGTTTTTGTACTTCTGTTAGGTCTGTATCATCGATTGGAAGATGCCAAAGTCCCATGCAGTCGCCATTTTTTCTTGGGATCAAGTGGATATGCAGGTGATGAACAGATTGTCCAGCACTTTCTCCGTTGTTAATGATAATATTAAATCCATCATATCCGCAATTCTTTATGTAGTGATCTCCAATTTTTTTGACCACATTCATACACTTTTGCAGTGTTGCAGCATCAGTTTCCATAAGGCAACTTGAATGTTTTTTGGGAACAATCAAAGTGTGACCATAGGCTTCTTTTGCGATATCCAAAAAAGCAAGGCAATCGCTGTCTTCATAGATTTTATAACAAGGGATTTCACCTTTAATTATCTTACAAAAAATACAATCCATATTCCCTTCTTTTAGTTGTATAAATAAAGAATTCCGAGCGTTCCTGGTCCGCAGTGGCTTGTTATAACGCTGCCCGCTGTCTGCTCAATAACCTCGTCAAAAACGCCAAGCGATTTTACATATTCAAATATAAATTTCGAAATTTCCTCATCCATTTCTGTATGTGTCACGAAACATATGTCTTTCTTCACATTTGGATATTTAGCTAAAGTTGAATCAACATATTTTTTAAGTACTTGTTTAAGGCCTCCCATGTCTTTGCCAGTATTAATAATCTTTCCGTCAATGAGCTGCAACTTAGGTTTAATTTTAAGAAGTGCGCCTATTGAGAATGAGAACTTTGAGCATCTTCCGCCCTTGTAGAGATAATCCAGCTTATCAACCACAAATGAAGCTTGATCCTTCTCTCTTTGAGCTTCGATTTTTGAAACAATTTCTTCAGCGTTATAGCCCTTTTCGACCATTTTTGCTGCTTCAATTACAAGAAGGCCGATTCCAGAAGACAAACTCTTGCTGTCGACAACAAAAATTTTTTCTTCCCCAATTTCTTGGCTTGCCATTCTAGCATTATTAAATGAGCTGGATAGCTCACTGCTAAGCCCGATGTATACAACTTTGTCATCTTCTTCCTTCAAAAGACCTTTGAAGAAATCAATATAATCCTCAATGCTTCTTGCTGCTGTTTTAGGAAGAATTTTATTTTCCTTAACAAAGTTAAAAATTTTGCTTTCAGTTATGTCTACGCCGTTATCCAAAAAATCATTTTCTCCAAGAGTAACAATCAATGGGATAACGTTTATTTTATGTTTTTCCAATAGATCTTTTGATAAATCTGCTGTTGAATCCGTCGCAATTCTAATCATTTTTCACCTCAATAAACTATTTTTCTATATAAAATATTCCTAATGTCCCTGGTCCGCAGTGACTTGTTATAACACTGCCCGCTTTTGTTCTGTAAATCTTTCTAAATACATTTTTATTATTTAGATATTCGTATAATTCATCGTTTATTGCATCATTTTTAATTGTGTTTGCCAAAAAGCACACCCCGTCGTCCATACAAGGATGTTTTTTTAGCATATCGTCGATAAATTTCTTGTAAACCATCTTCATAGGCCCCATATCTTTGCCTGTATTGACAATTTTCCCGTCCAGCACCTCGAGTTTTGGTCTTATAGCAAGCAAAGAACCTACAGAAAATGAGAACTTTGAACATCTTCCGCCCTTAAAGAGATAATCCAGTTTCTCTACAACAAAAGATGTTTGAACTTTGTCAACCAGTTTTTCTATATAGCTTGTGATTGTTTTAGCATCAGCTCCACTCTCTGCCATTTCACAGGCAGCCAAAACGAGGATGCCAATTCCGTTGCAAAGAGATTTACTATCTATAACAAAAACTTTATCCTCGCCAATTTCATCTGCAGCAAGCATAGCATTTCTGTATGAACTAGAAATTTCTGCTCCAAGTCCAATATGAATAACGACATCAGCCTCTTTTAGCGCATTGTTAAAAAAATCTACATATTCAGCTATACTTCTCGCTGCGGTCTTTGGTAAAATGTTTGTTTCCTTAACAAATTCGAAGATTTTTTCTTCTCCAATGTTAACTCCATCTAGATATTCTTCATCCCCTAGCATAACGTATAATGGAAGGACTTTAATATTGTGCTTTTCAAGCAATTCTTTTGGAAGATCGCTTGTTGAATCTGTTGTAACTCGTATCATAGTTCTCCTCTATCCGTTAACATTGTACTAAACAACGCTCAAAAAGTCAAATATTTCTCATTATTTTTTTATAGGAAGATTTTGACAAAAAATGATTATTTTGCATTTGGAGGATAATTAAAACAACGAATATTTAAATTTTAGCTTGACTTAATTATGCAACTTAGTTATAATAAACTTAAGTAATCATCTTAAATAAAAAGATGAAGAAGGAGAAAAAAATGACACTTTATAAAGATGTAGCATTCGAAGCTCATGAGCGTTGGCGATTAACACGTCTAAAAGCAGATGGAACTTATGATCCTCGTTGGAAAACTATCAAAGATCAAAAGTTTATTGAAAATCTAAATGGGAAAGAATTGCCTTCTTATATTAGAAAAAACGAAAAAGGATATGAAATTGATATTGCAAATGCATCATATAATCAATTGAGTCCAGACTGGCAAAAAGAAAACGATGAAGGTGCTAAAGTAGCTGCAGATATTGTTTTAGGAGGAAAAATTCTCACTGAAGACGAAATTGGAGACATTATCCACAATGCTTGGCTTGAAAGAAATTCTTGGGCAAAAGACGGACCTCTTGGAGTCCCTTATTCTGAACTCGAAAAGGATGAACAAGAAAAGGATCTGGAATTTTACTATATTGCTTTAACGATGAATAACGCTACTCTCATGGAAAGCACTAGTAAAAAACTTTTAGGAGCAATAGAAGATTTAGAACGATATAAAAAATTAAACTTAAATGTTGTAATTGACTGGAACGGTCAAAATTTATATTCAGAATTTGATACAATCGATACTTGTTATTTAAAAGTACTTGATATGACATATGATCAATGGAGGGCATTGAAAGCAAAAGTTAATTCAAAAATGGAGAAAGAAACCCTTAAACCAAAGTCTAAAATCCCAGAATACAGAAAAAGAGGAGAAGCGTTAATTTATCCTGAAAGATTGACCAATTGGAATAATTGTATGGATAATGCCGACGCTGATGGTCCCTACTCTGTAGATATAGTAGTTAACGCAGTAGAAGTCATGGAAGCTCTAGATCAAGGTAAAACAATAGAAGAAGCAACCGAAATTGCTGAAAACGGAAATCACTCTGGCTATAGTTGGAGTAGGATGATGAATGTGGTGACACGTTTTTCAAAACGAGGCCCTGCTTTCTATAGAGCAAATCATGAGATAATTGATCCTAAATCAGAAAAAATATTACAAGAAATAGAGGCTGAAAATCGCTCATTTGCAGAAGCTGAAAAATCAAATCTTACAAGAAATAAGAAATAACAAATGAAAATAAAAAAACACGGGCTTCCCGTGTTTTTATTTAGCCGTTGTTTCAGCTGTAATGATATGAAAATTCCAGTGCTCGCACATCTAGATCACAAACCTGTTGGCTTTTCTTCGATTTTATAATTAATGATATTAGCTTTCAGCTAATGATATTAACCTTTGGTTAATGATATTACTCGTTTCACTCGTAATGATATGAAATTAAACCTCAACTTTTGCGCAGCAAAAATTTCATTGCGTAAGCAATATCATTCGTGTCAACGAATTTCATTGAACCGCAAGGTTCAATTTCATTGCAAAAGAAAAAAGGACATGAAAGTCCTTTTATCTTTGCTTGGCGGAGCGCACAGGATTCGGTGCAGTGATCGTGTGCTTGCACATCTAGATCACAAACCTGTTGGCTTTTCTTCGTAGGCTTTGAACCGACTGCGAAAGCAGGTTCGCCAGACGAATGTCTGGAGCTTGCCCCCTCGGCAAGCAAATCCTGTGCTAAAAATGTTATGAATAAAAAAAATGGCGGAGCGCACAGGATTCGAACCTGCGGTGCCTTTCAGCACACTCGCTTTCCAAGCGGGCACAATAGACCACTCTGACAACGCTCCACGTACTGATATAATATCAAACTGAAACTCAATTGTCAATTAAATAAAAATATTTCTTTAAAACAGAGTCTATTCCCCTTATTCTGTTTTCTTGCATATCTAAGTTTTATAAAAAAACTCAGTCTGTCGACTGAATCTTTTTTAGAAAATTACAACTGCAAAAGCTATCAAAAGTATAAGATGTGTAAGTGAAAATTTAAATTCTTTCTTTTGAATGAACTTTACAACCTCCAAAACTAAAGCTGTTGTTGCAAGTGCATACCCTATAAACATGAAAGCTCCAGCTGCTTTGAGTGTTGCGTTAACAGTAGCTACAATTGGCAAGAACTGATATAAAAGTCCCATTACAATGGCGCCAAGTCCTAAAAATATTGGCAATAGGCACATTAACTTTGATTTATCACAGCAACATTTTTTATCTTCTGCGCAATTGCACTTTTTGTCATCTTTGCAGCATTCGCACTTCTCTTCTGCTGTATCTTCAACTACGATTTCCTTTTCTTCCATAGCATCCTCCCTATAAATTAATTTTATTACATGCAAGAAAAAATGTCAACAATTCTAACCTATGTATCGATTAAAACCGAACTTCTTGGATATATTATTTATATGAATATTGGCTTTGTTGGGATAATATTAAATGACAAAAAAGGGATTCGAATGAACTCTTGCATTTTACGTACTGCAACAGAACAGAATTTACGCGTCATTATTGAGAAAAATCTTCAAACGCTGGATAAAATCTTAGATTATCTAATCGAAAACAACATTCATCTGTTTAGAATAACCTCAGGGATTATTCCCTTCGCTTCGCATCCTGTAAATAAGATAAAATGGTGGGAAGATTACAAGGATAAGTTCAAAGAGCTAGGCAAAAAAGCAAGAAAGAATGACATAAGGCTGTCAATGCACCCTGGACAATACACAACGCTTAGCTCAATGAGTGGCGATTTAACAGAAAGGTCCGTTCTAGAACTCCAATATCACACCACTGTTTTAGATGCTCTAGGAATGCCGTCATGTTGCAAAGTTATTCTCCATATAGGCGGCACATATGGTGATAAAGCAAGTACTATGGAGAGATTTATTTCGAACTACAAAAAGCTCCCTAAAAACATAAAAAACAGGCTTGTAATTGAGAACGATGACAAGTGCTACACGACGGAAGATGTACTATATATATCAAGTAAAACTGGCTGTCCTGTTATTTTTGACTATTTGCATTTTTTGATTAATCACGAAAGCACTGATACAGCAAAGATGCTTGAGGCAAGCAGAAAAACTTGGAAGAAAAAAGATGGCGTTCAAAAAATACACTATTCGCAGCAGGCGGAGGGAAAGAAACTCGGCTCACATTCTCAAACGATAAATCCTGAGGTGTTTTACGAGCTCGCAAAGATTCTTCCAGAAGATATAGACGTCATGTTTGAGGTCAAGGACAAGAATATTTCTGTTTTAAATTGGTTCAATTTTTTAAAACAAAAAAAGGGCTAAGTCGCCCTATTTATTGAAAGATTTGTCAATCACTCCTCCGCCAAGGCAAAGGCCTTCTTCGTTATATAAAACAACGTATTGCCCAGGAGTTATTGCTCTTTGTGGCTCTGCAAAGTCCACTCTAATTTCCTTATCAGACAAAAGAGTTACTTTAACCTTCTGATCTGGCTGTCTATATCTAAACTTTGCAAGACACTCAAACTCTTTTTCCTTTGGAACTTCAGGAATGAAATTCATTTCACTTGCATAAAGTCCGTCAGAGAAAAGTTCTTTTCCTTCTCCTTGAGAGACATACAAAATATTATGCTCCAAGTCTTTTTTTATTACAAACCAGCGCTGTCCGTCGCCGTCCTTACGTCCTCCGATATTGAGCCCACGTCTTTGTCCTAAAGTATAGTACATAAGTCCGTCATGGCGACCAACTACAACGTTATCTTCTAGTCTTCTGATCTCTCCCGGTTGAGCTGGAAGGAAATCCTTTAGAAAGTTCTTAAAATTACGCTCCCCGATAAAGCAGATTCCTGTTGAATCCTTCTTTTCCGCAGTTGAAAGCTCCAATTTTTTAGCAATTTCCCTAACTGTTGGCTTATCTATGTTCTGCAGAGGGAAAATAACACTCGAGAGCTGATCTTGTGACAACTGATTTAAGAAATATGACTGATCTTTATTTAAATCGTCAGCTTTTGCAAGATAGTATTTTCCGTCTCTAACAATTTTCTTACAATAATGCCCTGTGGCTATCGCATCAGCGCCCAAAGCTCTTGCTTTTTCAAGGAAAGGCCCAAACTTGATTTCTCTATTACATAAAACATCCGGATTTGGAGTTCTACCCTTTGCATATTCTTCTAAAAAGTGCTTAAACACTCTGTCATAATATTCCTTAGCGTAGTTAACTGAGAAATATGGAATACCTATTTTGTTGCACACTCTCTTGACGTCTTCATAATCAGCTTCAGCTGTGCATGTTCCGTCTCTCTCTTCCCAATTCACCATGAAAAGCCCGATTACTTCATGTCCTTGCTCTTTTAAGAGATATGCTGCAACAGAAGAATCAACTCCCCCGCTTATTCCTACAACAATTCTCATTCTTTCACCTCTTGAACTTCTTCTTTCACGACCTCAGCCTCTTCGCTCTTTTCTATTTCTGTGTTTTTAACTTCTTCGGTTTCAGTTATCTTAGGCTCAGTTTCGCTTCTTTTATCTTCCAATTTCTTTTTCTTTGCAAGCTGTTTAATCTCTTGTTTTAAAGCCTTTTCTTCCTGTTTTTGCCTTACGTATTCCTCGTTTTCCTCGTCAGAAAGGATAGATACTGGAATTTTAAATGAGTTAAAGCACACTCTTCTTATGTCATTAAGCCAAATTAATGTGTAAACACCTGTGATAGGTCCAAAAATTGAGAAGAATTGTCCGCTCCAAACTGTCAAGAAATATGAGTTGAAGATAACCCCCATAAACAGCACAGCAAAGAAATAACATAGCCAAACGAGGCCTATTTTCCAGCGTCCTACATAAAAATAATGTCCTCCAAACAGTCCAAGGAAGATTGTCATTAAAATTAGCTTCCACTTTTTAACATCTTGAGGGCATTTTTTTACATAAATGACCTGCTCTTTTTGATGTCTTGCAAGACGCACTTTTCCTGCTTTGTTTGTAGCTTCATCAAGGCGTGCAAAAAGAAGCCCACAATCATCACATTTTGCTTGTGAAATTAGGCATTCGTTTCCGCATCTAGGACATTTCTTTGTCTTTCTTCCTCTTAACTTCATAGGTTCATTTTACAACAACTACTGCTATTAAGTCAACTTATTTTAATATTTTAAAGCTCAACTTCCTTTAATTTCTCGTTTGCCTTGTTGAAATAGATATAAGAAGGCTTGTCGTTTGGAAGATATTTAAGAACTTCTTGGAAGGTCTGAAGTGCGACCTTAAATTGCCCGTCATTATAACTTCTAACACCGTTTTCAAACTTGTTTTTGAGCCTTACAAGCTTGTCTTTCTCGTCTTTTGGATAAATCTCTAAGCTCTCAAAGAGTGGCAAAGCTGTTTCTTCTCCATCAAGAGTTAGCGAGCCAATATATCTATAGTGTAAATTGTATTTTTCTGGGATCTCGTTTAGAGTCTGCTTTGAAAAGACAATCTTTGTTCCCATGAACTTGTTTATGTCTTCAATCTTAGATGCAAGATTCACGACATCGGAGATAATAGTTGGCGCTTTTCGCTCTTCCTCCCCAACGATTCCGAAGACGATATCGCCAGTGTTAATGGAAATCTTTGTGTCGACGTTCGGCAAATCTTTTTGCGACTTGTTTTTCACCTCAATTGCACGAATGATCGCATGTGCACAGTCTATAGCTCTTTCCGCGCGAGGAAAAACTGCTAGTATCCCGTCTCCAAGATACTTGTCGACAAAGCCGTCATGTTTTCTGACAAGTGGCGAAATTATATTCAAATATGAATTAATAAAGTTAAAATTTTCTTCTAGACTCAGCGTTGTGCTAACGCTCGTTGAACTAAGTAGGTCGCAGAACAGCGTCGTTGCTCTCTTTTGTACTTGATTTCCAAGCTCAAGTTCGCTGATACTCCCCTTTCCAAGGAATTTTAAGAACTGCTTTGGAATAAATTTCTGCGCTTCAAGGTCAGCCTGCTTCACTCTGTTTTCTTTTTCTTTATAGTTATAATTAATTCTCTCGAGTGAGTCTTCTATTTTATGGAACTGCTTTGTTTTCCCGATTGTGATTGCTCCCTCTGTTATTCTTCCGTCCCCAAGTTTTGATGTCACTCTCTCAATCTTTTGAATTGGCCTGCAGACGTATGAGAAAAGCACGAAACTTATGAGGATGTAGATAAGAGTTAGAAGAATAGCCCATAAAATGGAGTTATATTTGTTCTCAGCTGAAATATTAAGAATTGCTCGAACAGCAATTGCAGTTTGCTTTGGAAGTGTTCCAAAATCTGCTAGAAGATAGATCCCAACTCCATAAAGAACAGTCATTGGTGTAATCGAGAAAAACAGCACTTTTGATAACTTTAAAATTCGCAAAAATCTAATGTAGCATATTGTTCCAAAAATTATGCTCACGCCCATGAAACATAGTCCAATAATTGCCGGCGTTCCAAACGAAAAAGTGAAACCTTTATCTGTCGCTTTTATTCCTTCAAAAATATACTTGGAAAGCACTGCTCCAGGCACGAAACAAACTATGTATATTGCTAGAAAAATTTTCGTCGATAATCTCATATCTTTATTGTGCAGAAAAAATAAAAATGTATTCAAAATTTTTTAAATTTGAAATAACCCAATTGAATAGAATTGTTGCATTTAAACATAATAACAATGGAGGATCAAAATGGAAAAAAATATTACAAACTATTTGAATGCAATCTATCAAAATTCAAAGACAGCATTAAGCTCAATTGACGGGATTTTGACAAAAATTGAATGTAAGGATTTGCGTGATGAAATTCTAAAGGAAGAGAAAAGATACAAGGAAGTTGCAGAGGAATGTGAGGCCTTTGCAAGTAAAAATGGTATCGACGGAATAAAGGATAACAACTGGTTCGAAAAGGCAAGACTCTGGACTTCAATCAACGTTGGAACGCTCACAGATAAGTCAAACAGAAAAATCGCTGAGATGATGTTATTTGGAACGTTTATGGGCGTTATAACGTGTATCAAAGACGAGTTTGATCACAAGGACTTATCACCTGAGCTTGATGCAATTATAACTAAGTTGAAAGATATTGAAAGAGAAAGCATTACATCTCTAATTCCATATCTAGAAAAATAAAATCTCAAACATTAATTCCCATTCCAAGTAGGAAAATTGATAAGGATTCTGTAACTAAACTTATAAGCAAGAATATAATTGAGAAGTTAAAATAAATATTCTTCTGATCAATTTCTTGCGATGTATTTATTATTTGTTTTGATAAATTTAAATCATAATTATCCGGCTTATAATTCTTTAAATCCGGATAATTTTTTATTATTTCTTCTATATAATTTTTTTCGTTAATTTTCGACACATCTTTATAGTAAAATAAATCTATTTTTTCGCATAATTTTTGGTATTCTTTTGTTTTATTTTTCCTAAGCAAGACGGCAAGGAAGCCATATACAACAGATATTAAAGAAAAAATAATTGAAATCGCTGAAAGCCCCGTAATTAAAGGCGGAGAATTATTTAAATAAGATGCAGAAAAAACAGTCAAAGCCGTTGGAAGAGTTATTATAATTGTAAATTTTGACTCAATATATTTTAATTTATTTGAAAATAATTCATATGAATATTTTAATATATCTTTCATAGATAAAATATTGACAAAAATATATATTATTTTTCATTTTTTTAATATATTTTTTTGTATTATTTTGTCGAATTTTTTTTCTTAATTATTTCATTAATATTACTATCTAATGGATATATCATGCTAAGCTTCATAATGTAGTCTTCTGTGATAATCTTGTTGTTGTTTTTAAGCAAGAAGATTGTTCTTCTGCGAGGCTCAATCTGTCTTACTATGTCAATGAGTCTTGTTCCTAAGTTTACATTTTTGATAACTACTCTTCCGAAGTTTTTGTCACACTTTTTGACAAGTCCAACAAGTTCATACCTGTTTTCGCTCTCAATTTCAAGAAGCCCGCTAAGAAGAAAAAAGCTCATTAAAATAAACGTTGGATTGTAGTCTGTGAGGCAAGAAATTATAAAGCAAAGGATGAAAAATATAACGAAAAATATATTCAAAATTTTCAAAAATTTAAGTGAATTTTTTCGGTCAAACTTCCCATTTATTAGTCCTAGAAGTATCCTTCCCCCGTCAAGCGGATATGCTGGCAAAAGGTTGATAAGAGCAAGTACAGTGCTTTCGAAAACAAGTTCTGATGAGATCGAATAGAGCGAAGGAAAAAGCCACCAAAGGCAAACAGTAAGCACTGAAAAAAATATGTTAAAAAGAGGGCCTGCGAAAGCAATTAGAACTTCATCCCTACTCTCAAAAAGTTGCTCACTGTAGTTAAGCTCAGCACCAAATGGTAGCAGTCTAAATTTACTTAGTTTATATCCCAACTTTTTTGCAAAGATATAGTGCCCAAACTCATGAATTATGAGAACTAAAATGAAGGAGAAAAATGATAAAATCCTTCCGCTTATTATAAACCAAATAAGCAGCAGAATAAAGATCGGATGAATGGCACTTTTGTTAAGCAAAAACCTTGTCCTATCTAAGAATTTTTTCATTAAAAATCCCCACTACTTTATCATCAAAAATAAAAAAAGCGCAAGCCCCAAAAGTAGTAAAAATACTATCATAAATTTCAAAACAAAGCAGTAATTTAATCTGTATTTTTTACTAAAAGGATTATGCGTTTTTTGTTTCTGATTTTTGCTTAACATACAATAATTTATGCTTGCAAGTTAGATTTTATTATTCTTCACTATCATCAACTTTTTCAATAAAGTCTTCGTTTTTTAAGAACTCTGGCACTTCTTCTTCATCAAAGTTAATATCGTCAGTATTTTTGAATAATGTATCTGATTTATTTGAGTCTTCCTCGTCACGGATTAGCTTAATTCTTTCGATAAGCTCATCATAGTCTGGAAGATCTTTTACATCGCTAATATTAAATCTCTTAAGGAAATTTTCTGTTGTTCCGAACATAAGTGGTCTTCCTACAGCGTCTTTTCTTCCCACAATTTCGATCATATCTTGGTCGATAAGTGCCTGAACAGCGTAGTCTGAGTTAACTCTTCTGACATCTTCAATTTCCAGCTTTGTAATTGGCTGCTTGTATGCAATAATTGCGAGAGTTTCAAGAGCCGCTCTTGTCAAAGACTTCTCTCTTACAGGACTGAGTGTATCGGAAATCTGCGTTGCGTAGTTTGGATTTGACGTGAGCTGCACTTTGTCTTTGTATGTAATAATGTGTATTCCGTTATCTCCCGAATATTCCTTTTTTAGTTCGCTCAAAACGTATTCAATTTTGCTTTCTGGAACGTCGAGTTTTTCAGCTAAAAGAGATTTTTCAACGCCCTCACCTGCAACAAAGAGAATGGCTTTTACGACCTCTTTAAGATTAATTTCTGTATCTATTGTACTCATTCTTTCACCTCATTTGAAATAATATGTATCTGCTCAAAGTTTGAAGTCTGTTCTACTCTCACTACTTGTAATTTAAGTAAATCTAATAATGCAAGAAAGACGTTAATCATCTCACTCTTCGTCATATCTGGAGTAAATAAGTCTTCAAATACATAGTTTTTGTGATCTCTTGAATAATTTCTGATTGAAACGACCTTCTCTGCCACAGTAAATCTGTCTTTTATAATCTTCTTTGGCTCAGGTTTCTCATCTTTTCTAAGTTTTTCCTTAGCTAAAAGATTAGCAAATGCGTCAAGCAGTTTATCTAGAACCATATCTTTGACGATAATCTTAACTTTTTCTGTCTCTTCACCCGGTTTTCTATAGAATTTGTTAATATCTTCAATTTCTTTCAAGTCCTGTCCTACTTGTTTGAAAAGCTCATATTCTTTCAATCTTCTTAAAAGTAGTGCTTCGCTGTCTTCCTCTTCAACTTCGTCATTTTCTACTTCGACTGGAAGCAAATGCTTTGATTTAATCTCCAAAAGCGTTGCTGCGACAGTTATAAACTCGCTTGCTCTGTCCATATCTATTTCGGAAAGGTCTTTCATGTATTCCATGTACTGCTCAGTTATTTCAGATAGCTTGACATCCATGATATCCATTTTTGCACCCTTAATGAGATGCAACAAAAGATCAAGAGGGCCTTCAAAGTTCTCTAGTTTAAATCTATATGTGTTGTCAAGGAAGTTTAATTGCTCTGTTTCCTTCCCTTCTTTTGTTTCTTCTTCTGTCATCAGAAAAGCCCCCAAAATAGTTGTAATAGCGTCGTCATTCCACCAATAACTGCTCCATAGAGCATATCAAAAAGAGGCGAAATAACAAAAATTAACATGATTAGTGATCCATATCTGACCATAAATTGAACAAATTTATTGTCCGGCTTCATAAATGTTGCAATGAAGTTGAATCCGTCAAGCGGATAAATTGGAATTAAATTGAATATCGCAAGAGATAAATTGATTATCGTGCAGAACATAAGTAGATAAGCTACAAATGTGCAGAACATATTTCCTATTGCAAGTAGTTTTCCAAAAAAGAAATAGTAAAATCCGCTAAAGAAAATTGCAAGGACTAAATTAGTTAGAATTCCTATTATGGAAACCCATCTTCTTCCCCTGTTATAGTTTCTGAAATTCAATGGATTCACTGGAACTGGCTTTGCCCACCCGAATCCAACTAAAAGAAAGCATAGCACTCCCCACGTATCAAAGTGATTAACAGGATTGAGTGACAATCTTTTCATTAACTTTGGAGTTGGATCGCCAAACTTGTATGCCATTAAAGCATGTGAATATTCATGCGCAGTTATGGCAAAAGTAATGGCTATAACATACGCAAGCAAAAAGGCAACCAAATCCCATCCAGATAACCCTAACGTAAAAATATAGTAAATCATTGCTCTATAATTATATCAAAAAAATATATATTTTCAAACAAAAAAACCAGTGTATTTAGAAAATATACTAGTTTTTTGTCTTTTAATTTATACTTTTTACCACTTCTCTGCGATTTTGTGAACTGTGTCAAGATAGGACATCTTATCAATATTGTTTTTCGAGATGATATCTATTTCTTTGACAACCTCGCCATTTTTAAGGACTTGTATCCTTCCTACGGTGTTGTTAGCTTTAACACCTGCCCTAATCTTTTCTGGAAGATCCTTCTTAATCTCAAAGTCAGAGTTATCCCCTTTCTTTACAATCGTGGCATAATCTTCTCTTGCATATAGGTCTGCATTTTGAACCTTTCCTTTTGTTACAGGAAGATTAGCGACAATCTCGCTGCTATTTACAATTTTCTTAATCTCAAAGTTTGCAAAGCCGTAGTTAAATAGCTCTGAGCACTCTCCGAATCTTGTCTTGCTGTTTGGAGCTCCAACAATAACAGAGATTAGTCTTAGGTCATCTCTCTTAGCTGAAGCTGAAAGGCAGCAGCCTGCTTCATTTGTAGATCCGGTCTTTCCTCCGTCGCATCCCTTGTAATATTTAACTAATCTATTTGTGTTAACAAGTTCTGTCACTCTTCCTGATGGATGAATAAGCTTGTCCATCCAAATTGTGCTATAGTTGTGATATAAATCATATTTCACAACTTCGCTCATAAGAACCGCCGAGTCATATGCGGAAGAATATTGTTCTGGAGCTGGAAGTCCTGTGCAGTTTACATAGTTCGTGTCGTTCATTCCAAGCTCATTTGCTCTCTTGTTCATCTGTTTTACAAAGTTACTTTCACTTCCTGAAATATATTCTGCAAGTGCCACACTTCCATCATTAGCCGATGCCATAATTACGCTCTTAAATAGGTCTTCAAGTTTATATTCTTCAAAAGGATCAATGAAAACCTGTGATCCGCCCATCCCAGATGCCTTTTCCGATGTCAAAACTTTGTCCTCAAGTGAAATCCTATCTTCTTCGATGTTCTCTAAAGTGAGAAGAATGGTCATCATCTTGACCATACTCGCAACTGGAAGATGTTCATGTGAATTTTTTTCATAAAGAATTGTCTTTGTGTCGCTATCCATAAGCATGGCTGACTTGGACGATAAATCAACATCCGCTTTTGAGATTTCGACCTTCATTGGAACGCAGCAAAAGACTGAAATTATTGCTAACATTATCAATCCGAAAATAGATACTTTTTTCATTTTTAAACCTCTCTTGTATCTAGTTTCTTCAAAATGATATTTTTTATGCGACAAACAATAAATTAGCCCCAAAGAGCAATAAAAGTGCACTTTCAAGGATATTTATAATTACTAAAAACAGCAGGCTCACACCTATAATCTTGAAATTATTTCCCCCACAATTGCGTAAGTTTGAAGAAAATACACAGAAGAAACAACACAGTATCATCATTAGGATTATCTGACAAGGAAGAATAATCAAAAGTGATAGAAATAG
>CALCWV010000071.1 GCA_937907645.1 uncultured Clostridia bacterium | reverse complement strand
ATTATGTAACAGAGTTAGAAATTGCTGAGCTTGTTCACAATGATGAAACAATTATCGAAGCAACAACACTTAGACAGTGGGGAGAAAGTGCATCATTAAAATTCGTTCTTCCTGAATCGCAAATATATAACTACAGCTACGATAAAATTTCATGGTCTGACGGGAAGACAGAGCTATATGGTGTAACAAGCTACACAATGAGTACATATGGAATTAAAGTAAAATTAACTCCAAGCTATATAGAAAATCAGAGTTTCGCAGATGTAAAAAATTATTCATATAAGCTTAAAACAAAAGATGGAATTTCGGATTTTAATGACTATAACTACTCAGTTTGTATGCTCCGTGTCACAGAAGGAGTAGATAAATTCTATGCTCCTGACTGCCGCATAACAGAAGGATACAAATTCTTAGGATGGTTGAAAGAATATAATGACAATATTTCAGAGTTAGATTATTTAATTCAACCAGGGGATATTATTACATTTAATACAGAGAACAATCAATTGATTGGCTTCTGGGAATATGACACCCATACAGTTACTCTTGATTTTGATGGCGGAACTGTTATAGATACCGATACAAAAGAGGAAATCCCAACAGAAATTATAACAGGAGAGAGCAGTTGGGCTGAAGATTTTAGGATGTCTGAGAATAGAATAGGCGGATCAAAGATTATTGATGGAGAAAAATATATCATTGGTGGCTTTGAAGTTTTAAGCCCAGTAAACTATGAGGATTTAGGCTACGAAATCAGATTAGATGAGACAGGAGTAAGAATCAGCCGTTATGATGAAAATGGATCAACTATAAGAATTGGTCATGATTTTAAAATTAAGGTTATTTGGACAAATGATTATTTGAACCAAAAAATCAAGATCAACAGAAAAGCTGGCGAACATGTTTATCTCGATGGAAAAGAAGTTAGTGAGCTTACATATGATGGAACAATCTGGAGTGACGAATTCATGTTCAATATGGAAGGATGGTCTATAGACTACATGACAAGAATTACATTCAAGAAGGACGGCGAGAGTTGCGCAGGAAGGTTAATTTTAACTACAAAAGATGGAGTTGATGCAGGAATTATTGTAGAGAATTTTAGAGAAATTGGTTATCATTCAATTCCAGGTGGCTTAATTGGAGAAATTGAGTGGGTTAAAACATACACAACAAAAATCGAAAAGGGATCAATTCCTGGGGTAGAAATCACAGGCGAAGATGTTTTTGTAACATATAGAGAAGATGATCCAAGAGAGTTATTTAGATTATCTAGAGATTTTAATACAAGAAATGCTCAAAAACTTACTGGATTCTATTATGCTGAAGGTTATTATTGCGATGGATTCAAGGGATACTCAATTGATACCAATAAAGAAGTTACAGAAGATAATGTTTCAGAATATATTGGAAACGTTTATCTTGTTCCAGTTTGGAAGAAAATTGAAGGAACGTTTAATCCAGGATCAGTAGAAGTAAATGGAGAGACTATCAAGGCTGTTTTGAATAGAAGTTTCATGACTTCCTCAATAAATGAGTTCTCTTATGATGGATATGATTTAGGACCAAATCAGCTCATTGATTGTCTTGAAATTCCTAGCTATCCAAATTACAGAATAGTTGGTCTAAACATAAACGGGAAAGATTATCTTAACCCAGCACAGATGGGAATGGTTTATTGGTCAGGAGTTAAATACTTAGTTAATTCGGATGAAAATGGTGATACATATGTTTATATTTCAGGAGAAGACCGCAGTTACGACTCTGAAACTGGAGAAGAAATAACAACATTAACTGGAAATTATAAAGTGTTTAAAGATGGAACTGTTAATGAAGATGGTAAACTTGATATTGAATATAATAATGAACTCCAATGTTACACAATAAAGAAGAATCAAGATAAAACAATTTTGGCGTATTATAATCGAAGTCATGGAGGGACTAGATTGTACACTGGCTTAAGACCTGATATAAGTTCAGATATTATAATTGATGAAAGTAGCAAGATAACTCTTAGTACGGATATAGATAAGACTGACCCATACTACATTGAATATCAAGAAAGATTTGGAGTAGGTTATACTGATTATTATGATCTTGGCGACGGCTTTAGATTTGCAAGAATAGTAAATGGAAATTCTTCTATGAATGAATGCTTGATGTGGAAAGAAGGAGAAGACATTGTAATTTCATCTGCAAGTTTCAGAGGTAACTCAGAAGCAGAAGTACTATATCATTGGGATGATAGTGGAGATAAATACTTTAAATTCTTTAAGTATAATGATGAATTCTACTCAGTTGGAGACTTTTCTGAATACGTATTAGACTATGAAACAGAGAAACAAGGAGTATCTACAATTTTTGAGCAGGATATAACTGTAATTTGGTCAACAGATGCAGCATACGAACTAAAAGACAAAGAAGAGTTTGAGAGTGCTCAAGAGGAAGAAGAAGCATTAAATGCTATTCACCAAGAAATGCAAAAATTAAGAAATATTGATGAAAAATATTCTGATAGATATATAAAGATGTCAACAGCAGACGTTTACACTGGAGAAATTCTTGAAAGCCAGAACGCTAGTATAAAAGATGCATACAGGGGTGACATGTCAATCCTTATGTGCAGTCCAAAGGAGGTGTATTTCTGGAAAGCAATTATGAGAATGGATGATGCTCATTATGTAAATAAAGTTACAAAATCAACAGAAATAACAGTCGACGGAGTCTCATATTCTTGGACAATTGTTGGAGATGAAGTTAGTCTTTCAAATGGAGATACAACAATTACATCTGTTAACAAAGTTCTTGAAATTAATGGCAAGACATACACGGCAGATTTCAGTATCCTTGGTCTAGAACTTAAAGGAGAAGATGAAACAACAATTAGTGGACATGCTTATTTCTCAGTAGTTTTGTACTATTATGGCTACGATGTAATGGTTTATAGATACGATTTGTCTCGTGAAAACGGAGAAGATTATGTAAACAAGATATCTCTAACTGGAGTTGTAGATGGGGACGAAGCTAATAATTTCATTTTGGAAGTACTAAAAGGACCAATATCTGAAGAAGGAATTTAACAAACAAAAAAGTCTATGGAAACATAGGCTTTTTTTTACACCTCGCAATCTTTTTCCACGGGTAGAATTTATTTTTATCCCGTCATACCGACTGGAGTGGCACACCGCCACTTACTAGGTTCGCTTGAAGATGTTAGAAAATCAATTCCCCTCTCACGACCCGTCAGGTGTCGTCATACCGACTGGAGTGGCACATCGCCACTTACTAAGTTCGCTTGAAGATGTTTGAAAATCAATCCTCTCTCACGACCCGTCAGGTGTCGTCATACCGACTGGAGTGGCACATCGCCACTTACTAGGTTCGCTTGAAGATGTTAGAAAATCAATCCTCTCTCACGACCCGTCAGGTGTCGTCATACCGACTGGAGGGATATTCGCTAGAATGTCCCGCAATGGAGTGTATCTGTCAAGTCTTACCAAGACTTGACTTTTATTTCATCCATATCGACATTGCACAAAACTTGTTTGGAAAGTTTTGTGAGATACGCTCCGCTTCGTCCTGACGGACTTTGGTCGGTATGACGGACTTGAAAGTCCGTGGAATTTGATTATTATTTTGATTTTTATATGCGAATCTAGTAAGCATCGTGATGCTCGGTCGGTATGACGGACTTGAAAGTCCGTGGAACTTGATTATTATTTTGATTTTTATATGCGAATCTAGTAAGCATCGTGATGCTCGGTCGGTATGACGTGATATGAATATCACGTGGAAAATGTGTTTATTGTATTTTTTTCACATCCCCGCAATCTTTAAGATATTTTTGGAAACTGCGGTGATTTTGTTTTAAAAAAAATTAAAATATGTTAAAATATTATAAGAGGTAAAGATGAAACTTAAGCCAAACAACGAAAAAAAGATTGTTATTTTTGAAGGACCAAGCGGAGCAGGAAAAGATACAATTTTAAACGCACTTGTTGAAAGATATCCTGACCATTTCTCGCATGTTATAAGCACGACGACACGTGCCATGAGGGAAAATGAATCTCAGGGCCATCCATACAACTTTGTTGATGATGAAACCTTTGAGAAAATGGTTGCAAATGGGGATATTTTTGAAAAGACTCAGCGTCACGGCACAAAGCGAGGGATGTCACAAAAAGCCTTCGATGATATCCTTGCAAACGGGAAATATCCGATAAAAGATTGCGATAAAAACGGCCTTTTTGCGCTTAAAAAACTCTATGGGGACAATGTTATTAGTATCTTTATTCATGTCCCAAAAGAAGAAGTTGAAAAAAGACTTAAGAATAGAGGAGATGCCCCTGACGAGGTCAAGAGAAGACTAGATAACTATGACGAAACGTTAAAGCAAGCGCAGTTTTATGAACACCATGTTGACAATCTTGACCTTGAAAAAGCAGTTGAAGATGTGTTGAAAATAATTATGAAATAAATTGAGTGTTAAGCTCAATTTTTTTATTAATATCGTTTGATAAATAATTTATTTTATGATAGCATTAAGTATATACAGGAGGATTACGATGCCAAGTGGATCACATGGAGGACATCACGGAAGTCACCGCGGAGGAGGCTCAAACTTTAGAGGAAGTAGTTTTAGAAGTGGAAGTTCATCTTCAAGAAGACCAGCACGCCCAATGACATTATTCTTTTTCGGAAGACATTATTATGTACCAGTCGAAAAAGCATCAGCTATTAGAGGCTTGTACTCATTAGCATTTGTTTTATTGGTTTTTGTAGCCATATTTATGGTGCCACTTTTCTCTTTAAAATCGGATATTGACAAGATAAAAGTTGACAGACAGTATTATATCGCAATGATCGAAAATGCAGAGCAGGATTCGGATTATTTAAAGACCGCCAAAGTTACGGATAAGTTCTATCATGAGGATTTCAAGAAATGGTACATCACATACACAATTCAGACAGATGACGGGCAGGATTTAAATGGTTATACTTTCTCAGTTTATACATTTGATGAAGTAAATCAATTTGTTATCGGACAAGAAGTGCCAGTTGCAGTAAACTCGAAGGAAGTTACACTTCAAACAGATTCGATCACAATGGATTATAAAGATATCCCTCTTGAGAGCGATGGAGAGTTTATTCAAGCAAACAAACAGATTAAAGTCCTAATGTCATTGTCAATCATTGGAGGCACTGCGAGTGTTTCTATAATTGTAATTGCGACAGTCCTACTGTTTAAGAGAATGAAGAAAAACGAACTTGAAAAGACGTTAGCAGAGGATCCTAGTTTTAAGGAAGAAGGTGTAACAAGATGTAAATATTGCGGATCAAAAGTAGATCCAACAGATAAATCTTGTAAAAACTGTGGAGCTGGGCTATAAAGAATCAAGATTTTTATCTTGATTTTTTATTGTAATAGATACACAAAGAAATAAACAGTAAATTTTAAGCGAGGTAGCCAAAAACCTTGCTTTATTTATTAATTCGTGTTATACTCTTAAAGTCTGCAAAGATATTTTTTTAACAAAGGATTTTTTTATGAACATATTGCAATTAGTACTGACCTGTTTGAGCATAGTGTTCGGACTGCTGTATGCATATCAAGTGTTATTTATGATTATCGGGATATTTTCAAAGAAGAAAAAATTTCCTGAAGCAAAGGAGCAACATACTTTTGCTTTTTTGATTGCAGCGAGAAATGAGTCAAAAGTTATCGGGAATTTGATAAATAGCATTAGAAATAACGATTATCCTCAAGATAAGATTAAAATTTTCATAGTCGCAGACAATTGCGAGGATAACACAGCAGAACTTTGCAGAAATCTTGGATGCACGGTTTATGAAAGATTCAATAAGGAACAAGTAGGGAAAGGATATGCACTAAACTTCCTATTTAAACATATCGCAGACGAATTTCCAGATTATGAGCCAGATGCTTTCTTCATATTTGATGCAGACAATGTACTTACAAGTAACTACATAAGTGAGATGAACAAGGCACTGGACTCTGGAGTTAAAGTTTGTACAAGCTTTAGAAATTCCAAAAATTTTGGAACAAACTGGTTATCTGCAGGATCGTCTTTGGGGTTTATGAGGGAATGTAGATTTGTTCATAGACCAAAATCTGTTTTGAAATTAAGCACACACGTTTCAGGAACAGGTTTTTACATAAGCAAAGATGTTATGACCTTTAAAGACGGATGGAAATATGTCACATTAACAGAAGATATTGAATTTTCTGCAGCCCACACACTCAAAGGAGTGAAGATAGGTTTTTGCGAAGATGCAGTTTTCTTCGATGAGCAACCTATTAAATTTAAACAAACTTGGAAGCAGAGAATAAGATGGGCAAAAGGTTCACTCATGGGATTTTCAATCTTTCATGCATCGCTCAGTCTTGAATTTTTAAAGACATTAGACTTTAACTTTTATGAATACTATTTTAGTAGATTTTTCCCAGTTGGACTATATTATGGATTGTCATTCATAGCGTCAAATGTTGTGACTTTAATTTCTAGAATATTAGAAGTGACAAATGCTCACGCAATTGTTAGTGCGTTCTATTTTATTTCGCCGGTGCTTGTTGCATTGCTTACAACGTATTTAAGTTTGCTGGTGGATTCTGTACTAGCAACAGTATTAAATTGGAAGAATATTAAAGCTCCAGCAAGAAAGAAGATTTTATACATGTTTACAACGCCAGTTTTCAACTTTATCTTTACGATTCCAGTAGTGTTTGTCGCTCTATTTAAGAAAGTGAAGTGGGATCCTATTGAGCACACAGAGAGCATAACACAGGAGCAGTTGGAAGCGGAAAGAAAGAAATAAAAAAAGATATGAACGTTCATATCTTTTTTATTATTTCTGTGTATTTGCTTATATTTCTTACATAGACAAGCAAATTTTTTGAATTTATGGGATGATTTTTTGTGGTTTTTATGATAAAATGTATTTGCAGAAGAAAGGCACAATTGAGCCAAACAAAGAAAGTGCTATCGTGATAAGGATTTTGAAAGAGAAAGGAGTTTTTATGAAAAGAAAATTTTTCGCTTTTGTTTTAATTTTATCGATATTTTCGTTGATTTGCGGAGCTAAACTTAGTGTAGTTGAAAGTTACGCTGAAACAAGCAATGTGACAGTTTTAGAAAATAATGATTTAATGCTAGGGAATAATTATCTTGATTTTTATTCAATCCCTACGTCAAGTTTTTCATATTCCAACAACGGCGGAGAACTTACAGGAAATGAACTTAGCAAGGCATTTGATAGAAATTTTTCAACAAGCTTTAAATCTAAACAGGACAACAATGTGGACTATATTGACGCATCCACCGGAGAGAAAAAAAGTAATTTTATAAACACCATAAACATTTCATTCTCTAGCGAAGTGACATTGGATAGACTGCTTTATGCCTCTGAAAACGGCATGACAAGAGGATATCCAACTGATTTAAATCTCTACTACAATAGCGGGAATGGATATGTGCTTATTAATAATTACAAAAGTACGGAAACATCAAAGTTTGTAATGTTTAGCTTTGGAAGAGAAATCTCTATGACGGGATTTAGATTTGAATATGTTAAAGTTTCAACTAATCATAAATATGTTGCCACCGCGAAAGAGATTATCTTCTTGCAGCCGGAAAGTTCGCTAAAAGAGAAATATGACAATCTTTTCACCAATTATTCCCAGACAATTTTAAGTGACGAATATAACACATTTGAAAAAATCTGTGAGCTTGAAAACAGTTTTAAAAGCAATATAAATTATGCAAAGATGCAGGAAAAATTTGATAGAGCTAAGGAAGTTGCAGTTGGAAAAATTGTCTATGATCCAAAGAGGGAATTTTCAAGCAGTAGGGAAGCTGAAAATGTTATCACTCAATACGGCAACATAGCTTCATATTGCAGCAATGTTCTTCAATTTAACTCATTTGGAACAAATAGGCAGGTCACTGGCATATTGTCATCGCCAGGGCAACAGATTACAATCTTTGTCGAGGGCGAAAGCTCTGATCCTCTTCCAAAAATTAGATTTTCTCAGCATGTGGGATTCTGGAATTCATGGCTAGGGGGAGAACTTCAGCTTAAAATCGGCAAAAACACATTTACAACGCCAAACTTTAAAAATTCAAATTACTCATTAGATGTAGCTCTTGGTGGCCCGATATACATTGTTAATCCATATACACCAGATCAGCAAAGTCAAAATGTGAAAGTGTATATTGAAGGCGGCTCACTATATCCAGTGCTAAGAGAAAACACCGATGAAAACGCATATAGATTGGAGCTTGAAAAATATTCAAAAGACGTTCAAGCAGATCCAGAGAATGTGGTCGATGTGACAGAGATTGTTTCAGATCACGCAATAGCGACAGTCGATGCAACAAAAGCATATGAAATTTTCTCTTCAGCAAGTCCAAACCAAACAATTACAAACTGGAATAGCTACATGGATGAACTTTTGGAGTTTGGTGGTGTGCCACAAAAGAGCGATGATCCTCTTTTTGATGAAAGAAACCTGCACGTTAACTTCAATGTTAGAGTTGTTCAGCCTTGGCCTCAGGCTGCAGCATATGCTTACACAGAGCACGTTGGAGTGTACAAGAGCTGGCAAAGTGCTTTGATACTAGGCTCTGGCTTTGGCTGGGGACTATCCCATGAAATTGGGCATATGGTTGATAATCCAAACAGAACGATTGGGGAAACATCAAACAATATGTATGCAAAGTACAATGAAACAGCTCTGGAGCAGTTAAACAAAAGAGGAGAGTTTTCAGATACAACAGAGACTCTTTCAAGTGACCTCACTTATGACTCTACTGATTATTTCAACAAGAACAGATACAATTTCTTAATTTGGTGGTACATTGAATGTTGGCAAAAGGGATATTGGGGGAAACTTGAGAACTGTTATAGAGGGTTAAATCCAACGCTTAAAAGTTTCTTAGCGTTAGATGACAGCTTGAAAGCGAAGATTGACAGTCTTGCCCCAACAGAAAAGCAGGTTTTCTATTCCTCACTAGTGACAGGCGTTGACATGTCCTACTATTTCGATCGCTGGGGCTATTCGATAAAAAATAGCGATGACGATCCAGTATTTAAAATAGCAAACGCCTCTTCGACTTTTAGTGAGCTTATAGGCACTGCTGTCAGCAGCGGGCTTGTGGATAATACAAAACAATATAAACTGTGGTATCAGACAAACATGGCATATCACAACAAAAACACGGAGCCAGTTTATTCCTCCGCCACGGAAGTAGAAATAAAGAGTGTGACAAAAGTAGATTTAGGATATAACATTTTTATCAATCACACAGAGAATGAAAATCATCTTGGATATGAGATTTTAGAGGGAAATGACACTGACGGATATAAAGTTATTGGATTTACTTATGGAGCTGCATTCAACGATAAAACTGTTTATGAAGAAGGATATACTCCTAGTTACAAGATTGTTGCAGTTGACAACACCTTTAACACCTCAAAAGTAAGTCAGGCAAAGCAAGTTGAAGAGAGTAATAAAATTGTTTGCAGAATTGGAGAAACAACGTATACAAGCTTAAGAGATGCAGTTCAAAGTGCAAACGAGGGCGATGTAATTGAACTACTTAAATCGACTGACACAGTTAATTTAAAAATTTCAAAAAATATAAGCATAAAGATTGCCGATGAGTTAAGTAGTAAAATTGTAATTTCAAAAATTCAGGAAGGGAATTTAATTACAGTTTCTGCCGGAGCAACTTTAACAATTCAAGGGAATGAAAACGCTATTTTAGAGCTTAATGGGAATGGATTTTCTCAAAATGGAAGTCTGTTAAATATTGGCGGAGTTGTAATTGGAAAATATTTGCACTTAACTCGCAACATTTCTTCAGGAAACGGCGGAGCTATTTCAATGCAAGCGGGATCAAAGGGATCAAGCTTTGAAAACTGCAAGATATACAACAATTCTGCGATATATGGAAGTGCTTTTACCTGCGAATATGCTAACTCAAACGTGGCTTTTACAAATGTACAATTTATAGACAACAAATCTTCATATGACGGTATTGTAGCGAACAAGGGAACAGCAACTTTTAGCGGATGTAATTTTGAAAATAACGAAGTGAGAAATGGAACAATTTACAATTATGCTGGCGGGATTGTGAAATTCGGCGGAGGCTCTATTAAAAACAATACAGCAAAAATCGGAGGAGCTTTCCACATAGACGGATACACGGAAATTATGAATTGTGAGATTTCAGGGAATATTACTTCATTCGCTGCAGCTATCTATTACGTAGCAACTGTTAAAGTTAGAGAACTTAAAATGGAAAGCGTCGTAGTTAAGAATAATAGCTCAGAAGACGGCAGAGATATTGTGCAAAATAGCGGAGCTACAACACTAAAAAATTGCAGATTGGAAACAAGCGAAATTTCCATTCTCGCTGGAGAAATGAAGATTTACTCTAGCTCGTCAATAAAGAGTGTTATCAATGTTAAAAATGGAGCTAAACTCACTCTATTTGACGGACTCTTTGAAAACATTGAAAATTGCAAATTCAAATTAACAGATGTGCATGCAGGCATGCAAGTGCTTTCTGCAAACGGATTTAATTTAAGCGAAGAGGATTTATCAAAAATAAATTCGGATGACGAAAATATAATCTTCAGCTTGGAATCAAACATTATCACAGCGAACTTGAAAGAAGTAACTATCACTCTCATTATAGGGGATAGCACTACAACATTGACATGTAATTATGGCGATGAAATTACTTTAAATTTTGACAGACTTGAAACAAAATATCCGATTAAATTTACAGCTGATGACGGCTCGGAATATAATTTTAAAGATGTCATTCAAATTAGAAAAAGCATAACCCTTACAGCTCTACTAGCCGATAAAATTAAAATTACTTTTGACTTTGGTGGCAGCCACGAAACAAAATATTTTCTTCCAAATTCAAAGGTCATCATGCCGGAGCGAAGCTACCAAGATAAGAAACTTGTTGGCTGGAAAAATGGCTCAGAGGTTTATAGTCCTCGAGATGAAATTTTAGCTGAAAGAGATATTACATTGAGTGCGATATTAGAGCAGCTTTTCAAGTTAGTTTTAAAAGACGGAGATGGGATTGTCTATGAAGGTTACTTTGAATATGGAACAGAGATTGAGCTTGCAAAACTCTTTAATAAAGACAAACTAGACTACTGGACACTTAGTGGCAAAAAGATTGAGAACGGCAAGGTTATAATTAGAAATGATATGACCCTTTCGGCGGTCTATAAATCAAACAAAATTTCATCAGCGCTGCTTATAACAATCATTGCTATTTCAGTGACAGTCTTAGTTGTAGCGATTGTGATTATTATAACCAAAAAGAAGAGAAAAACAAGATAAAAAACAAAAACGCTGTATAGCAAATTCGTGTTATATGATTTTATTTTGTTTTATACTAAATCACATAATTTTATTTCAGTTTTTAGTGTTCAATTTTAGACAGATGTGAAATAAAGTATTTTTTAGTGCTATTTTTTTTGATAGTTGTTAATTACAGGTATTTATGATAGATTAAATTAAAAAATATTGATGAAATTAAACCAATTCTTGAAAAAAAGATAAAAATTGTATACTTTTTCTTAAAATATATGCTATACTAAAAATAGGAATTCAATTTTAAGGAGGAAAATAAATTGAAAAAGAAACTATTGAGTTTTATTTTTGCTTTTTGCTTAATTATTCCTTGCATATTTTTGTTAAG
>CALCWV010000070.1 GCA_937907645.1 uncultured Clostridia bacterium | reverse complement strand
TGTGCAGTAAAATTCACGACGACTATTCAATAGCTGCCGATATGCTTCACGATATGGCTGCAAGTTCTAGGTCGGATTATGCTATAAAATATGTCTTCAAGGACTACAATCAAGCAGAGCCTTCGCAACAGTTAATTGAAGAAATTAAAGAGTTCTTTAACACCCTCAAAGACTATCCAACAAACTATTTTGAAGCAAAGCCTCAAAGGGTTGTAGAATTTGACGAAGTTGCCGAAGTTATAGCTCCAGTTGACACAAATCCAGAAATTATAAAATACTTTACAGATAAAGGCATAAAAGTTGAGTTGTATGACGAACAAACATCAACAAGAAGCTCTTTGATTAAAAATCTACCAGACGACATTAAATTTGTTCTATCTAAAGGACAAATCAAAAAAGAATCTGCAAAAGCTTCTCGTATGAAGGTTTATAACAAAACTGAAGCTGAACAAGCTATAAATGATATTTTAGCAGACGCACACACAGACAATTATATATTTACAAGCTTAAAAGGTGCTAAAAAATCCGAAATAGTCGACAAGCTTTGGATTGCACTAAACTCTAAAGACGAAGGCTATCGAAGCAAAATAGCTTTAGATGTTGCTAACTTCCTAATCGAAAATGCTGTTGCTGAAAATATCTACGAAACAGACAATGGCGTTTATGAAGACGCTCTAAAAACAGTTAAAGATATAAGTCAGTATAAAAAGAATATTGATTTAACCGGGATTAAAGGCGAAATTAAATACAAATACGATACCAAAGGTGCAGCTGTAATTTTTAGAGAGTGGAACGGTCGAAATGGAAATAAAGGCCTTAATATTGGAGATGTGGTTGCTGAATTAAGGTCGCAAGGTTATTCAATCAGTGAAGATATATGGAACGACGCAGACCAGTTCTTTGCAATAATGAACTTATATGACAATGCTAAGTCAGCTCTAAAAAAACAATCTACTCAATATATGAAAGACCTTGCAAGTGCCGAAGAACTAAAGAAATTAAAACAAGATATTGCTAGAGATGTTCTTCTTGCGTTCGATAAGTATGGGAATAAGACTAAATTTTCTAAAACTATTGAAAAATATCAAAGAAAAATTGCTTCACTTACAGAGCAGTTGAGAGACGCAAAAGAAAGAAATAAAGCAATAAATAATTTGTTTGAAACTGTTGATAGAGTCAAGGCACTTGAAAAATATAAATCTGCAGATGTTGAACTTGCTCCAGAAGTTACCAAATTTATCAATTTGTTGAAAAAAATCAAAACTTGGCGTGGAAACCTTGCTAACAATGTTCGTGAAATAATGAACACTTATTCTCAAGATATAGACGGCAAAAAGTTATATGAATTGATAGCAAATGAAGCTGACGGAATAGCAAATCCAACTGCAAAGCTTATTGAAGATATTGCAAGAAATCGTGGCGAATTGACAACTACAGAATTAAAGAATCTTGATGTTATATTAAGGAACTTTATTCATAATGTTAAAGAATATGACAGAGTGTTCTTTGAAGGAAGAAATCAAAGCGACACAGAACTTGCAACAAAAGCTATAGAAGAAACTCGCAAAGCTGTAAAAGTAAAAGACGAAGGATTTTTAGGTGCTTTATCTAAATTTTCTCGTTGGCTTCAAGCTCCGGTATGGCGTTTTGAAAGATTAAGCTCGTATAAAAAAGACGGAATAATGACAAAAGTCTTTA
>CALCWV010000069.1 GCA_937907645.1 uncultured Clostridia bacterium | reverse complement strand
CGTAGAACTTAGCCTGCTGCTCCGCAGTCTTGCTTCTTCTCTTTGCCATAATTCACAAATTTAAAGGGTTAAACAATGGAAGGCACTCCCATCCCTGGGCGCACCTTGTTAGGCTTAATTTTTTCCAAATTTAAACAGAATGCCGTCCGGAAGTTTGCTATATTCCAATGCGTTCACAAAGTCCACAAACTGCTCCTGTGTGATTTTATTGCCGTAGTCCATCCAGTTGAACATAACCGTGTTGTTGTGCTGATAATAGATTACATTATCGACAGGGAGCCCATGGTCGAGAATGTAGAGCATAACGTCACGCTCGCCTCTCGCTTCTTTGATTGTTTTCTTATACTTGTCTATTATACGCTGGCGTTCCTCCTCAAGTTTAGAGGCTTCTCTCTGAGCGAGAACTTTCTTTACGTTCTCCTCCGAGTAGTCCCCATCCTTGATCTTGAGCTCGACATAGTATTTGTCGCCCGCTCCGATACTGAGCGTTGGTCTCTCCTCGCCTATGGGGTTGTATGGGTTCTCCCACGTCTCGCCTTCGGGAAGAAGAAGCTTTATGAACTCGTCTGCCTCTCGCTTCCATCTGTCAACGATGCCCAGCTTGAACAACAAGTACTTGAAGTACAGCTTGTCGTTGAGCTGAGCCGCAGGGAGTAGCTTCTCGTACTCCTCGTCTGAGATTCTGAGCTCTCGCATGCAGTAATCCTTGTTGTGTGTAGCATTATATATCCCGTTCTCCACCGCACCCCACGGCTGTCCCTTGTAGTTGCACAAATGTAGTGCCATAAAAGGACGCAGCTCTGGGAAATGCTTGATGATGCGGTCTGTAATCTGGCCACACTCCTTGCAATGCCACGCACCGAAAGCGTAGATGTCCAACTGTCCAGAGATGGAGAACGTGTAGATGTAGTTTCTAGGAACTCTGTCTCCGTCCTCCAGCTCTGCTATAGCAGTGAGTCTATGTCTCTTTCCGTTAATCACAAGAATCTTCTCGAACTTCTTTACAATCTTACCTTTCATAATTATACTATTTAAATGGTTCAACATGGAATCCTGTGCAGATAGACCGCACAGGACTTTTTGGTTCAACAATCATACAAATTCGTAGAGTCGCACAAGTCCCAGCTAATATCACCGCGCACAGCCATGGCATCAGTCCAATCAAAGAACATGCCTGCAACTTCGCCACTGAAACCATAGTGGTCAGGGACAATTATGTGATTCTCGTCGCAATAATCCCAGAAAGCAGCCCTAAGCTCCGATTCTGTGTTATACAAATATTTACTCATATCTTGATAATTTTGGTTAATAGAGCCAACGTTATGGATACGTTGGCGTTTTTGGCTTAAAATCTGCGAGGCTTGGAGAAGTCACGCTCGATCTCACGTGCTTTCTTGTCGGCTTTCTGCGCTCTTCTGAAATACACGCTTCTGTCCAGCTTCTT
>CALCWV010000068.1 GCA_937907645.1 uncultured Clostridia bacterium | reverse complement strand
TTATACATGTTTGTTATAGGGCTGGAAGGCTGCCTGCCTTCCGCTTTTTTTCAAAAAGCCGAACCTATTTCATAGTCGGTCCATGCCGTCGAAGAAGGGCCGACAGGTTTGAGCTACTCCCCATGAGCAAGCTCATCGTAGCTCTGCACCGCGCCCTATAACTTCCACCAAATGTAGACACTCTGAAAAGAGTGTTTTTTTTGTTGATAAAATTTAGTCCGCATTATACATGTTTGTTATAGGGCTGGAAGGCTGCCTGCCTTCCGCTTTTTTTCAAATATTGAGATAGTAAAAGAAGTAGGATTGTGAAATCCTACTTCTTATTTTTTTCTTTTTAATTAAGCAGCTGTGTATTCGTAAAGGAATGTGATGTTAAGTGTAAGTAGAGTTGTTCTACTTGTCATATCATCCCCAGCCAATTCTTCTAAAGCATTGATAAGCTCTGCGATTGTAACTGTTGTATCATATTCTCCAGATTGTTTTTCTTCATTGGCATTTTTGTATGTTACGAAAACTTTTGTTAATTTATATCTTTCATCTGTTCCTAATTCTTTAACTGTTGCATATCCTGAGTAAACTGTACCAACTGTCATTGATGAGAAGTCACGTGTTAATGTGTTGTCATCTTTTACGTCATTGGCAAAGTTTTTGTCGATAATCATTAATTCAACTAAACCATCTTTTGAAAGCATCTTGCCGTCTGCTGTTACATAGTTAACTCTGATATTTACTGTCTTATAGCTGTCGTTAGTTTCATATAAATCTTTTTGAGCTGATACTAAAGCAACTGTATCTCCGTTCTTGTATCCTTCGAACTTAGCATTTTCAACTTTAACACCATTTAATGTCCAGTAATCAAATACAATTCCGTTTTCTCTATCTCTGTTGCTTCCGTTTTCTAAAGCTGCGCCCCAAGCTACATCTTTAGCTTCTGAGCCATCGAATGATACCATATAGTGGATATCTTTAATTGATGGTGTTAATTCAACAACTGATCCGTTTGTGTATGTTGCAGGGAATGTAGCAGCTGTGTAGTCAACACCTTCAAGTGTCCATCCAGTCAAGTACTTTCCTTCTTCTACTGTCCATTCAGTATTTAATGTTGCACCATATTCAACTTCAACAGCATCAGTGCCGTTGTATTTTACGTTATACTTAATTGTTTCAAATGTAGCTGTTAAGTTTACATTTCCATTTTCATAAGCTTTTGCAAATTTAGCTTCTGTTACTGGAGTTCCATCTAATTCCCAACCAGCGAAGTATTTTCCTGTTGGAGCAATAATTCCAGTTCCATCTGCAAGAGCTGATCCATAAACAAGTTTTACAGCTTCTGATCCGTTATAGCTAACATAATAATAAACATCTTCAATTGATGCAATAAGATTAACTTCTCTTTCAGTAAAGTTAGCTATTCCAACATATCCAGCCTCTTTTTCTGCATCACTTAAAACTCCGTCATTGTCAGCATCAAGTTTCCAGCCTGCAAAGTATTTTCCATCGAGAGATGTTGTTGAATCTTTAAGGAATGCACCATACTTAACTGATTCTGCCTCTGCACCATCATATTTTACTGAGTAAACAATGATATCGTTCTTTGTTGACAATTCGATATCTTGTGTCATGTCAAATGTGTATGACAATTCTGTAGAAACAGCTTCTGTATCTAATGTTAAGCTGTCAGCTGATCCATTGTACCAACCACTGAAATCATAGCCAGTTGTTTCAACTGTTACAGTAACTTTTGAGTCTTTCTTTACCCTCATACCGTCTTCATAATCTTTTCCATTTACTTTGTAAGTAATTGCTCCAACATTCTCGTATCCCAAAGTATCGATTTTCAAAGAAAATGTTACAGCACTTGACAAACAAATAGCTGTTACAACAATAGCAACAGGAACGATTAATGCAAGTAAACTAATAGCAATTATTTTTGTTAACTTCTTAGACATATCTTCTCTCCTCCATTTCGTTGATATTATATCACAACGCAAATTTTTTTTCAATACCTTTTCTTTATTTTATTTATATATTTTTCTTTAATTATGACCAATTTTGCGAAAAGTTTCGCACTTTGCTTGCTTAAAGCGACGAAATTTTCTAAATTTTTGTATCAAAACTCAGCATATGCTGTATTTTTCAGCAATATATACATATGCACCTGCAACAAAAAAACTACCTAAAAAGGTAGTCAAATTGTCTGGTGGAGAATATCGGAATCGAACCGATGACCTCCTGCTTGCAAGGCAGGCGCTCTAGCCAGCTGAGCTAATCCCCCAAATGCTTTTTCATAATATCATAAAGCATCCACTTTGTCAACAATTTTTCTACATTTTTATTAATTTTTTTGTAATTTACATATTTCATTGTATTGCAACTCTTTCATTCTTTTTGAATAATTCAATCAAAAAAGCTTTCCTTGCCGAAAAGCTTTTTTGATTTCTATAAATATCCAAGCGGATAAAATTATTATTTGCTAAGTCCAGTTGTAAGTGTTCCGTCGTTTTCAGATTCTGCTGGAGCTTTAACACTTTGAGTAATAACGTTTGTAGAGAATGATCTTTGATCAGATCCTACTTTTACATAACCACCCTTAGTCTTTGCAATATACATAGTCAACATCTCAGCTTGTGAATATTCTTTGCTATCTGATGTCATCTTAACTGCATCGTTTAATGTGTTAACTTCATAAGCATGACCAGCTTCGTCGTATCTGAATGAAACGATGTTCAAGTGAGAAACAATCTTTTCTGCATCATTTTGTTCTGCTGGAAGTAATTCAATATAAATAGGTTTATCCCATGTTTGATTGTTGATCAAAGATGAAACAAATTTAATTCCTTTATTGTCTCCTGAAATATTTCTTGCATCGATATATTTCTTTGAGCTTTCGATATCTCCAGATGCGTCATATTTTACGGCATAAAGATATGAAGATCCTTTTTTATCTGCTTTATTTTCAACTAAATAATACTTAACTCCATTAGTAGTTTCAGCAACTTGCTTTGTAATTTGCTCTGTTGACTTAAGAATTCCAGATTTATACAAATCTCTTTGCTCTGAAGAGTATTCTCCCTCTGTGATAACATCATTAGCCATTGGAGAAACTTGCATTTGTTTTCCAACAAATAGACCCGCTGGACTATAATCTTCCATTAATTTTATTGAGCTAATATTAGTGCTCTCTGAAAGAAGTTTATATTGTTCCTCTTCACTTGCTCCATTTGCACAGTCGCTGTAGATTGTGTAATGCTTTGAAGTCATATTTCCGTCTTCGTCTAATTTACTAAATTCATAAACATCTACAGTTGTTCTATATGTTGTTTCTGAGTTTCTATTGAAAGCAACACTAGGCGTTCCGATAACTGTGATTGTTCCATCCCCTGCATTCTTATTGAATGGGTTAGCTCCTTTTGTGATTTGATTAAGGATAATTGTCTCTGTTTTGCCGGCATTCTCTCTTACGATTTCGATTTCTCTGTTACTTCTTGTGTCAAGAGTTGCAAGCGTTTCAAGCTTAGCTTTATTCTCATCCTTATCAATGTAATTTGCTATGTTATTCTTTTGTTCATTAGTTAACTTATCGGCTGAAGGATAGCTTTGATCAAGTTTCAATCTTGCGAATGTAACTGATGCTCCATCGTTTACACTTTCACAAATATAGAGACAGTCGTTTCTAACTTCATAGTGTAAGAATCTTCCATCCAATAGATTCTCTATTGATTCTTCATGGTCTTTCACAGCAGCAATTGGAGTTGAATAATCTTTACTTTGAGAAATTCCATATCCAATTCCAAAAGCTACACCTGCGAGTATAACGAGTGAAACAACTCCAGCAATAGCTTTTTTCAAAATAGGTTTTACTTTTTTCTTTTTACTGCTAGAATTGTCAGTTGTTCCGTTTGAGCCTGTTGTATCAGTTGTCCCAGTAATATCTTCAACTTTTCCATTAAGGGCTGGAGTTGCACTATTGCTAACAAATGTGTCAACGTTAATAAGGGCTGACTTTTCATCATCTATTGTCTTTGCCATATCGTCAACCAATATAAAGTTAGGTTCCCAATCAACAATTCCATTTGCTGATGCTAAGCTATAAGCTACCGACTCTTTTCTTTTGAGTTTACTCTCTTTTTTTTCTTCTGCAATTTTTTCCTCTTTTATTTTTTGTTCTATAGCTCCTTTGGCTTCTGTTAACTTTGCAGAATCATTCAACAAAACACTAATTGCCTCTCTTGTTTCTTGTGGTAGGTTATTGACGTATCTTTTAATCGTCTTTTCGTTTATAGCCTTCTTTTTCACATCTTCTAAAACTTTGGACATTCTTGGTTTTCTTTGCTGTTTTTTTAATTTTTCATTATATAATTGATACGTAGTAGCATTTATCCATAATTCTAATGCTTCAACACCAACTGTTCTATTTCCTTTTTCAGCTTCCATATTTTGTAAACCCTCCCGTTTATTTTCTCTGTAATTATATACTATTTTTTTTGCACTGTCAATACTGATTTTGCAAGATTTTTAATATTTTTATTAAATATGCCACGTTTTTAGGTCCTATTCTGGCAATTCTTCGTCTAAATATGTAGCCATCATATCTGCCAAATGGAATAACATTGCAACAGGATATTTGTAAAAAGCAGTACTCATCGAGTAGCTTCCGCCTTGAACTCTTGTGTCAAAGCCGCCCATATGCCAGTTGATCGCCATAGCTTCCTCACGAGTTAGTTTGATAAATCCACTTATAATATATACACTCTTTTCTCCATGTCCATATGGCAAAGCGTCGTCAATCTTGTAGAAAGGTTTTTGAACCCACTCGCCATTTTCTTTTACGTTTCTCATTTCCACTGTGTAGTAATTCACTTTACAAACGTCATGGAGCAGTGCAATAAGAGCTACACTTTCTGGAGAAATTCTCTTTTGCCAATTTTCACCATATTCAGACTCAATGAGTTTTCTAAATCTTTTATATACATTAATGGAGTGTTGGCTTAGCCCTCCTTCATAAGCTGAATGCAATTTTGTGCTTGCTGGCGCTGTGAAAAAGTCACTTCTTTCCAGCCAATCAATCAGCTTTTCACTCCCATCTCTTTCCACGTTTTCATAAAAGATATCTAAGAACTCTTCCTTAATTTCATTACAATCCATTTTTCACCTCATATCTATTATAACACAGAATAATTCAAATGTCAAAATATGCTTACATTTCATAAATATATTTAGCCATGGATGAAGAAAGATCGGAAGAAATAACGCTGCTGGCAACGGCAATAGCAATAAACTTAATCAAGGGAAAAACGCCTCAGCAGACTCACGAAGTGAGGGTTATTCTTTCCCAGGTCTTAGCGACATTAAATACTTTATGCGGCTTAAAAAAATAAATTGCATAAAAATTTCAACAAAAAAACAAGGATATCCTTGCTTTGTTTCTCCATGGTTTCTTATTATTTTTCGCTAAACTTTTTATATAGCTCCACTATTTCATCCACGCTAAAACTTTCAGCTCTTCTAGCTAAAACTTTTTTTCCAAAAATCTGTTCCAACTCGCCCCTATTTTTCCCATAGCTTTGAGCGAGGTTATTTAATAAGGTTTTTCTTCTCATATTAAATATATTTTTAACAAAATTATGAAATTCTTTTAAATCTAAATTATATTTATTATATATATCAATTCTCACAACAGCTGAATCAACATTCGGAGCTGGATTAAACATAATTCTTGAAACATTTCTTGTGATGTGAGCTTGCCCGCAAGCAGCGATGCCAATCGAAAGAACACCATAGTCCTTTCCACCCTCTTTTGCTATCATTCTTTCAGCAACTTCTTTTTGAACCATAACTGTTATGGATTTTACTCTCTCACTTTGCCCAATAAATTTAAACAAGATAGGTGTTGTGATGTAATATGGGAGATTCGCAACAATTTTATATTCACCTACAAAGCTCCCCTCAATTTCTCTTAGAGAAACATTCATTATATCTTGAAATCTAAATTCGACATTTTTTAAATCCTTTCCCAAGAGAATTGGCTTTAGATCATTGTCAATTTCGTAGGATATGACGCGTTTTGCATGCTTTGAAATTTCTTCGGTCAAAGTTCCCATCCCTGGGCCAATCTCCAAAACTTCATCATTCTCACAAATTTCTGCGTCAGAAACAATAGCAGATAATAAGTTTTTATCTGTTATAAAATTCTGACCAAATTTTTTCTTTGTTTGAAAATCCTTCATTTTTCTCCTAATCTATCTTAAAGAATTCTTTTGCATTCTTTGTTGTTTGATCTGCCACTTCGGCAACGCTTATGCCCTTAATATTGGCGATATTTTCTGCGACAATAACTACGTTTTTAGGTTCGTTAGTTTGTCCTCTGAAAGGGACTGGCGTCATATATGGACAATCTGTTTCAAGCATTAATCTTTCGAGTGGAACTTCTTTTATCGCCTCGTGCAATTTTTCTGTGTGTGGAAATGTTGAGCATCCTCCGATTGAGAGATAAAAGCCCATATCTAAGAAAATCTTTGCAACTGTGGAATTTTTGTTGAAGCAGTGCATGAGAACACCATACTTACAGTACTGTAAATTGCCCTTCATGATTTCTATCATATCCCCTGTTGCTTCCCTACAATGTATAACAATTGGAAGGTGCAATTCATATGCTAGTTTCATCTGTCTGATAAAAGCTTCTTTTTGTTTCTCTTTGCTAACCTCACTTGTGTAATAATCAAGCCCTATCTCACCTATTCCGACAACGTTTTTATCTTTCGCAAGCTCTCTTATCTCGTCCTCAAACTTTTCGTCAAAGTTTCCAACGTCGTCTGGATGAACTCCGACGCACGCATAGATGTTGTCATATTTTCTCGCAATTTCTAAGGACAATTTTGAGTTTTCTAAATCACTCCCGCAGCAAACTATTCTTTGCACGTTATATTCCTTGGCGTTATTTACAATTTTTTCTACGTCTTCAAATTTTTCGCTATATAAATGAGCGTGAACATCAATAAACATTTTAAACCTCTTACATTTTATTATAACATCTTCACCCATTTTTAGTCAAGTCAAGCTCCTCATTTTTACAAAAAACAGAGCATATACTGAAATATGAATAGAATTTGGTTCTACATGATGATAGCATCCCTGTGCGTGCTGTTAGTGAAAAATCCTTCATCAGTTGTGAGTGAAATGATATCAGCGTCTTCGAAGTCACTTACTTTATGCATAGAATTATGTGGAATCTACGCCATCTGGATGGGCTTTCTAGAGCTTATTGACAAATCCGGACTTGGAGAAAAACTCGCAAAGCTGCTCCGTCCAATTATTAGAAAACTTTTCAAGACAAAAGATCCTGAAGTAGAAAAACTAATCACTCTCAACATTTCCTCAAACATGCTAGGTTTAGGCAATGCGGCAACTCCTTCCGCAATTAAAGCAATTAATAAAATGGACGATGGGACAGGCTATGCGACCGCGGGAATAATCATGCTACTGGTTATCAATGCAAGTTCGTTGCAACTGCTTCCAAGTACGCTTATAAGCCTTCGCTCTTCCGCTGGGAGCACATCTGCTGCCGACATAATTTTGCCCACTCTCATTGCATCTTTCATTACAACAGCCCTCGCTATTATCCTAACTCTTATCTGCAACAAAATCCGCGAGGCGAAGAAGAAATGAGTGTTTTTATTCTTCCAATATTATTTATTTTTGTCTTTGCCTACAGTTACAGAAAGAAGGTCAACACTTATCAGACTTTTATCTCTGGTGCAAAGGGAGCAATTCCGCTTGCGATTGATATTTTTCCATATATCGCAACAATCATGATCGCTGTTTCACTACTGCAACTTAGCGGAGTGACCGCTTTCATCAGCAATCTTCTCTCTCCCGTTTTCGTGATGCTGGGCATCCCGAAAGAACTCTGCGAATTTATCATTCTTCGTCCCTTTACAGGTTCAGGGAGTCTTGCGATTATTAAGGATATAATCAGCACTTATGGCGCTGATTCATATATCACCCGCTCGGCGTGCTGTGTAATGGGATGCTCAGAAACAATTTTCTATGTTGCGACCGTCTACACCTCTCAAACAAAGATTAAAAAACTTCTCTATGCAATTCCAATTGCGCTGTTTGTTTCCCTTGTCGGAGCAATCGTTTCATGTCTTCTCTGCAAAATTATGTAGGTGGCAGCAATGCTGCATACTATCAATGGGCGATATTTGAGAAATAAATATCTTTCGTTCATAACATTTTTGAGATATACACAAGCAGCAGAGCAACTTACTGTCAATGGACGGCACTGAGTGAAAAAACGTAAATCGTTCATAGCATATAGAAAAATAATTTTAGTAAATCACGGAAAATAGGGTTAAATTAAAAAACAAACATCAAAAGTGTTTGTTTCCCTTAAATTTTTAACTCTTCATATTTTAAAGACAATAATTTATCTTCGACTTTGAAGCTCGTGAATGTAGTTTCCGTCCTTGTCATTTGTTATTAGGTTTGGCAACACACTTACTCCATGTTTTCCGCCCTTAACGCCTTCAAATACAACTAAGATATGTTTGCCTTTCCCATTTTCTGTGAAAAACATTCTCTTAGGTTCGATCTTGCATAGCATCATCTCATGGATAAGTTCGCAGCATCTGTCAGCGTCATAGACCACATAAAATCTGCCCCCGAATTTTAGCATGTCGCTCGCAGATTTTACTAAATCTTTGAGCGGAAGATTTTTCTCGTGTCTAGCGATTGCACGGCTCTCGTTTTCATTAAGCTCCGCAGATCCCTCACGCTTATATGGAGGATTTGAAAAGACGACATCGACGCTTCCATTCTCTATATAACTTTTATGATTTTGAACCTTGTCATTATACATAAAAATGTTATTTATATCATTTAGCTTTACACTCTTTGTTGCCATATTGAAAAGATCAGTTTGCATTTCTAATCCAAATATCTTTTTGCAAGGCTGCTTCTTAGTCAGAAGAATTGAGATCACTCCGCTCCCCGCACCGATCTCCACTGCAATTTCACTTTTCTTTAGTTTAACAAAGTTGGCAAGGACGACAGAATCAGAGGTGAAAGTATACAAGTTTTTATTTTGTATAATCCTCAACCCCTCACACTGTAAATCTTCAATTCTCTCGTCTTTTTCTAATTTAACATCCATGTTAGTTCTTTTCAACAGCGTGTTTTTCGATCTTGAGTTTATCCACTTCAAAATCCTTAATTTCAGAAATATTTTCCCTTTCAAGTCTCACGCTAACTTTTTTGTTTAGTAAGTCGTTGTATACAACTTTTCCTCTTCCTTCTGGCGTTTCCACATAGGAGTTCATCTTTGGCATCTGCTTCAAGATTTCCACATAGTTATCATTTTCATAAGCCAAGCAGCAAAGTAGTTTGCCACAGATCCCACTTATCGCCGTTGGGTTGAGAGATAAGTTTTGATTCTTTGCCATTTTTATTGAAACATGTTCACAGTCGCCAAATCCTTGACAGCAGCAACACTCTTTCCCACACATTCCAAGTGCTCCCATTGCTCTAACGGCGTCTCTTGGCCCAATCTGTCTAAGCTCAATTCTGGTCTTATATTTTTCAGCAAGTTTTTTTGCTAAATTTCTAAAATCAACCCTATCTTCAGCAGTAAAGTTTACTGTGATTCTCGAAAGGTCATAGTTTCCCTCAATAGAAATAACTTTCATCTCCAAGCCCATTTCTTTGACAATTTTTCTTATTGCGTCAAGATATCCGCTTGCAATTTTATCATTCTCTTCTGCTTTTTTAACTTCTTCCAGAGTTGCAATTTTAATGACGTTTTTTAATCCTTCTTCAAGTGTCGAGGCGTCAATCGTCTTTTCCTCTTCGACAACTCTTGCGATATCATTGCCCTTTTCGGATTCAACTAAAACGTAGTCACCTTTTTTCATTTTTAACCCATTTGGACTAAAGCTATACGTATTGTTGTTGTGTCTATATTTAACACCAACCACTTCTATCTGCATAAATATTTAACCTCCAACATGTTCATTAGGAAATTGTCTACAACCAGCGTAGTGTTTGTAAAAAATTTCATTTCTTTCATATCTTTTCTTATTAGTTTTTCAATCTCAGTGATGCAGCGCATTGAATATTCGTCTGCGACTTGACTAAGCTCATTCTCAATATATTTTAAACGAACTAAATCCTTATGCTTGGTTTTTATAGCAATCAAATCTTCCATTATCATAGAAAGTATCTCAAAAATGAACTGAATATCATCTTTGTTGTCCATAATTTTTTTACTATAAACAAGCACATCTTTACTAGACTTCAGTTTGCAGATTATACTTGTACTCAGCATAAAGACATCTCCTAAATTTTTCTTTTTTGAAAGTTCAATTGTCTTTCCAAGATATCCATTTCCAAGTGCAAGCGCGATCTCTTTGGTGTCGCGGTCAAGACCAACTAATTCCTTCTCAATTTCGCTCTTATCAAAAGCCCCAATCTCAACTTTGAAGCACCTTGACTTTATTGTGGGCAAAACGTTCTCAATGTTTGATGTCGACAAAAGATAATACATATTGCTGTTTGGCTCTTCCAAAACTTTTAGAAGCTTGTTTTGCGCCTCAGTTGTTGATTTATCAAAATCATCAATGATAAAAATCTTGTTGTCCGCAAATATTGGTTTAACAAAGCTTTCGTCTACAATATAGTTGCTATCTTCAACTAAAAGCTGATTTTTCCTTGGAAAATATTTTACATCAGGATGTTCACTTTCAAACTTTATGCAATTTTCACACTTCCCGCACATCTTTGGACATAATAAAGCTTGGGCAACAAGTCTTGAAAACTCCTTTGCCGTGAAAGAATCATTGGAAATAAAAAGATATGAGTGAGCTTGTCTTCCCTCTCGAATATCTTCTAAGATTTTCTTAAATTCCTCTCTTCCCTGCAAAATATCTTTTATCATAGCTATATTTTAACACATAATTGTCTTTTTGTAAAATGATATTTTTAATATAGAAGAGTTTAAATTAGAAAAGTATAAAATATGATGCGATTGAAATCCCTACGAGATAAATTGCAAACCAAATAAAGTTTAGTTTTTTTGTGAGCTTTATCATAAATTTTATTGAGAAAACGCCTACCAAAAAGGCAAAAATAGAGCCAACTATTAGTCCTGGAACATCAACAGAGAAAGTTCTCGCTTCAAAAATAAGTTCATAAAGCTCTTTGACAAGGGAAAGCAGAATGATTGGGATGCTCATGAGAAAGGAGAACTCTGCTACATCCTCTCTCTCAGCGTCCGAAATTATTCCACCGCAAATTGTTGAACCCGATCTTGAAATTCCTGGAAAAATCGCAAGTCCCTGTGAAATTCCCATGATGATTGCTTGCTTATATGAAATATCAAATCCATCTGTTATTTTCTTTTGATATGGAACGTCTTTCTTTTTCATAAATAATAAGTTTGTCGTGGTCAAAAGGACGGCAGTTAGCATAAAACAGATTGGCAGAAAATTTCCCTCGAAGGATTTGTTGACTATAGGCATCAAAATTAAAACAATGATGCAAGTCGGAATTGTCGCCACAACAAGTTTTTTGCAGTCGTCGCAGAGCGGATGACGAAGATAATACCATATCTTTTTGCGAAATACAACAATAATTGACAGAAGAGTGGCAACATGAAGAATTATGCTGACAAAAAGACTTTCCTCAACTCCAAAAAGTCTACTAAAAAGGACGAGGTGTCCGCTTGATGACACAGGCAAAAACTCAGTCAGTCCTTGAATTAATCCTAAAATAATTACCGCGAAAAATATAGGCATGTCCACTCCAATTATCTACTAATAGTATATTCCTATATTTTTTTGATATTCTTAATACAAGAATCAACTTGCGTGCAAAAAATATTTTTGTCGTTATCTTTGTGGAAAAGTCGCCACAAGTTTTGATTGTTTTATAAATAAAAAAAAGGATTGTTTCCAATCCTCTTTTTTTTAATCTTCTAATTGTTGAATTTTATTTAATAATTCTTCAACTTGATGGCTGATATTTTCAAGCTCTTCTGGAGATGACTCGTCTGCATTGACAGTCTTTTTGCGAAGTTCCTCAATCTCTGAGATCAATCTTTGTCTTTCCATTTCCTTCTTTGATGCATCATCGATTCCTCTGATTGCTTCATTGAGTTCATTGTTTGCATTCTTCTTTGCAAGCTCAGCTTTCTTTTCTTCGGCCTTTATTTTTGAACTAATTTTTTCAATTTGTTCATCCTTTCTTGGTCTTCCTCTGCCACGCTTCTCTTCAGTTTCGCTATTTGCTTTCTTAGCTTTTGCTCTGCTTTTTACTGAAGGGCTATTAACTTTTTTTGTTGAGCCAACAGGTCTTCCTCTGCCACGCTTCTCTTTAGCTTCAGTAGCTTCTTTTCTTGGACGACCTCTGCCACGCTTCTCTTCTTGAGCTTTAGCTTTTGTTGATCCTACTGGACGACCTCTCTTTTTCTTTTCAACAGGCTCAGCTTCAACTTCATCTGTCTCTTCAGGCTCTTCCTCGACAGGAGGTTCTTCTCCCTCCTCAGGTTCTTCTTCGTACTCGTAGGCTGGTCCTTCTTTGTTCTCATCCTCTTTGTCTTCGACAGTTTCGTGTTCGTCTTCAGTTGGGACAGGTGTTTCCTCTACAGCCGGCTCTTCAACCTTCACTTCAACATTTTCTTCAGGGATATCATATTCAACTTCCTTCGCATCGTCAAAACCATATTCTTCAGGTTTAACTTCATCAGTAGCAGCAACTTCTATTTTTACTTCAGGAGTAACCTCATCTTTTACTTTAGGTGCAGTCTCTGTTGCAACAGGTCTTTCTTCGCTAAGATCTGGATAAACAGTTGGCTCATCGAATGAATGTTCTTCTTCAGTTGGCTGAGCTACTGGTGCTACGACAGTTTCTTTAACTGGGGCTGGCTTTGGCTCAGCTTTTTCAGCTGGCTTTTCTTCTCTCTTTACAGGAATTTGTGTTATAACTTTATCAATTTGAACATTTCCGCTCTCAAGTTTTCTTCTAAGAGTTAAGTTTTCATCTTCCAATCTCTTAATTAGCGTTTCTGCTTGAACAAGGTTTTCTTCTGTGCTTTCAGATGTTTGCTTTAAACTTGAAAGTTCTTCTCTCATGTCGCTATCAACATTTTCTTCTGCTTTCTTACAGATTCTTGTATAGAATGTTTGATATTCAGCAAGCATAGCTTTCTCTGCTTGAAGTTTTCCGCTATCAAGCTCAGCATTAAGAGCTTTAATTTCTTCTTCGCAATCATTCTTTTCAACAAGATATCTTCTCTTTTGTTGTTCGAAATCTGCCTCTTCCTTCTCTTGCTTAGCAAGTTCGGCTGTTTGTTGTTTTCTTAAGTAGTTACTCTCAATTCTGCTTGTTGTTTCTTCTTGAGATTGTCTTAATCTATCTATATTTTCCTTAGAAATTTGCATCTTTCTTTGGAAGTCTTTTTGAATATTATCAAAGTTTTTCTTGAGTGATTCTAAAGATGCTTCGATTTGAGAAATCTTTGCAAGAGTCTTGTTCTTGTTATTTAAATATGATTCAGATTCTCTCATAGCTCTGTCAAGGATGTTAGATCCATCAACTCCTGCCTTTTCAAAGTCATATTTTTCATATTCAACCATTTCTCTTCTAGCTCTGTCGAATTCTTCTTTCTCTTTTCTTGCTCTGCTTTCCAAGAATTCTCTAAGAGCTGGGATTCCCTTCTCAATCTCTTCTGGTGAGAATAACAATGTGAAGTCAATAAATTGTGGAAGATCTACACAAGCGTTATCGATAAATCTTTGGAATAAGTGTAAGTTTTGATACAAGTTATCTAGGTTAGAATGTTTTCTTGCTGTCAAGCTCATTTTTGCAATTCCATACATAAGAAGCATGATAAATGGAACAGAAACAGCAACAATCATTAAATATGTATTTAAAACAGTTTCACCAGCTCCGCTGTGAGCAAGCCCAAGTAAGAACATAATTGCTGAGAAAATATATGAGAAAATTCCCAAGTTCTTGATATTTGAATCATATGAGCTAGCTCTAAGTGGCTTGTCAACAATATTTTCAATTGTCATATATTGTGAAGGAGCTTTTTCTCTGTAAAGAATATATTGCTGCCAGTTATATGATAATCTCTTTGGCCCTTTCTTTACAAGGTTTGTAAATTCCTTGATATTTTCTGTGGTCAACTTTTTGTTAACAAATAGCCATTTGTTCAATTTGTCAAGAGCTCTTGTTGCCCTCATCTCATATGCGAACAACGACTTAATTACAAAGAATAAAATAATTGCGGCCTCTATTGAAAGTCCGATAATAAACATTAAATTAAATGATAATGATACTGATAGGCTTGAGAAGAATGATCTAATTCCGCCTTCAATATCTAATAGACTAGATAAACTCATATTTTTTCTCCTTTAATTTCATATTTAGTATATCACAATAAAAAAATAAATACTAATAAAAATTAGTATTTTTTTCTTATTTTTTTAATATTTTTTATTTATTTTATTTAATTAATTTATTTTAATTAATTCCCCATATTTAAGCGATAATAAATAGATTTCGTCTAAATGCAGCATATATGCGTTTTCTATCGCTTTTTTATAAATAAATAGTTGTTTTTTATATTTATTTATTAATATTTTTTCGTTCTTAATATTGGTGAATTTATAATCAATTAAAATATTTTTTCCTCCTATTAAAAACAGGTCGACAATTCCCTGAATCATGATATTTTCATTGCTATCAGTATCCATGACCTCAGAAGCTTTCACTCTCATTGTGAACACCTTTTCTTTGAAGATTTTTTTATCTATAACAAAAGGCTTTAAAAGATTAATGTTCTTAAGTAAAATTCCTGTGTCAACAAGATACAATATATCCTTAGATAAATTGTTTTTAATATCTTCCTGTGAATTAACATTTAAAATATCAAGTTTCTCAAGTGCTGCATGATATGCCGTTCCAACTTCGGCTCTTTCCCCTCCGCCAGAGAATTTTCTTTCACTCTCTTCGAGATTTATACTTGTAACAGACTGCTTATATCTCATCTCTGTTGCATTTTTAAATGGATAACAGAAATCTAGATAATCCTTTATCCTCTTTTCAAATTCAAGATCACTTTTTACGATTTTACCCTCTTCCTTCGCTTCCCCTCTTTTTATCTCAGTGATTTTGTTAAATTCAAATTCTTCCGTGATAAAAGTATCTCTGTCAAAAAGATTCTTGTTTTTTGAAAGCAAAGCTGAAAGAATTAATTTCATGAAGGACTTGTTTTCAAATATATCCTCACTTGTAATCATTTCTTTAACCTTGTCTAGTTTTTCTTCTCCAACAACGTAAAGGTGATTTTTCGCTCTTGTCATTGCGACATATAGTAGCATAATTTCGTCGACGAACTCTCTTCTCGCCTTTTCCTCGTCAATAGCTGTCAGAAGAATGTTCTTAGACTTTTCACCCTCTTCATAATCAAAAGTTGCAAGTGCTAAGCCATAATCATTGCTAATTTTAAATGATGAGCCGCCATTTCGTGCGTCTTTTCGTGTTAAGTCTTTTCCCATTCCCGCTAAAATAACAATAGGATATTCTAATCCCTTGCTGGCGTGGATTGTCGTTATTGTCACTGCGTTAAGCCCACTGTTTGCTCCGCTGATTCTTATATCGTTTGAATTAAGATATTTTAATAAGCTTGGAATGTCATAGTTGTAACTAGAGTTATCGATAATATCAAGAAGCTTGTCAATCTGTGTCTTTATATTAATTCCGTCTTTCTTTTTTAGAAGATAAGCGTTGTAGTTTGACTGCGCAAAAAGCTCTTCCAAAGCACTTCTAATCCCTTTTGCTCTAACATTTAATTTAAATCTCTCAATCTTTGAATTAAATTCGGCGAACTTATCGCTCTCTTTAAATTCTTCATAAAATGCTTTGTTTTTTGCGTCTTTTCTAATTTCATAAAGCTCGTCTAGACTAAGCCCGCCAAGTTTTGACGACAAAAATCCTGCGAGGGACACATCATCTTCATAGTCCACGCACAGTTTAAGCAAGCTTTTAATAACTTCGACCTCTTCGTTCGATGAAATTTCTTTGTCAAGAGAGGAAATAACTGGAATCCCTTGAATTGACAGTTCTTGAATAATTTTATCTGCCACAGCTCCTCTTCCTCGAACTAAAATTGTTATATCAGAATAATTTACTTCCCTGAAAGCACCTTTGCGGGCGTCATAAATCTTAGAAAAAAGAAGATCATTGATTCTTTTTGCAACAATTTCTGCCTCCGCCTTTGAGTTATTTTTCACAATTCTTTCCGCTTTAGTTATGTCATATAGCGCTGGGCTTTCTTCCTCTTCTTTCTCCTCTTGGATGTCAAGAGCGTCAATTCTAACAGCTGGAAGCTCGCCCTTTGGATATCTGTCTTCGTCATCCACTTTGAAAGTTGATGTTGCTTTGTAGTCTATTCCTGTGCTACTTTCCTGCATAATTTTCCCAAAAACTTCGTTTACAAACTTTAAAATTAACGGATCACTTCTAAAATTGCTTGTGAGATAGTAAATTCCCCCTTTTTCTGAAAAATCACGAATATCTTTTTTCATAATTTCAGAAGTAGCATTTCTAAATCCATATATTCCCTGCTTTGGATCTCCAACAGCAAGAAATTTGCATTTTTCTGCAAGCACTTTCATTATCTTTTCTTGAACAGGGTTAGTGTCTTGATATTCATCAATAATAACGTAGTCGAAATTGTTTTGAATCTCAGCTACAACATTGCTATCTTGCAAAAGCTCCATTGAATATTTTTCTAAGTCGTTAAAGTCCAAACAATTTTCAACGCCCTTTATTTTCTCAAGCTCAGAGGAATAAAGATTGTAAAAATCATATATATTTTGGACTAAAATATTCGGCTTCCAGTAGCTTTCATTATCAAACTGAGGATCTCTATATTTTTTAACTAATTTTGCAACTGAGTCTTTGACTGCGGCAAAACCTATTATCTCTTCCTTATTGTTAATTTTTCCAAGAGATAAGTTTCTGATAGCTAAGATATTTTCTTTTAAAGTATTTTCGCTTGTTATTGTTTGAAGCTCGGATATGTAGTTTTTAATGTACTTGTAATTTAAACTATTCTCATCCATTTGACTAAAGATTTTAGCCACTCTTTGCGTGTAACTAAAAACTCTATCCACCAACATTTTATTCATTCTGCTTGTTGCTAGATTATATATCTCATCTTGATGTGATTTATAGTACTCAATTGAGCTCGAAGGATCAGCTAGCACAGAAAAATGCTTTTCAAGCGCAAAAACAACTGACCTAAGCATTGCTTTTTGGCTGTGCAAAGAAAGAAGTAGTTCTTGAAGATCCTCTTTTTCACACGCAAGCTCATAGGCGCTGTCAAAAGCCCTGTTTCTTATCTCCTGACTCTTGTTTTCATCAAGAAGGTAATAGTCACTTGAAATTGCAAGCTTATCAATGTTTCTTTTAACTATCTTTTGCAAAAACGCGTGCATTGTGGAAATATCTGCCGTGAGGACATCATCTATTTGCTCCAGTATCCACTCGTCACTTGGATATTCCATCAGTTTGCTAAGAAGTCTTTCCTTCATCTCGTTTGCTGCATTGTTCGTGAAGGTCACAACGAGCATTCGGCTTACAGGGACGCCCGCTTTGACAAGGTCGGCGATATACTGAATGAGAGTTGTTGTTTTTCCCGTTCCAGCAGATGCGCTGACAATCGCTCTTTCCTTATCGTTCTTGAGGACTTTCGCTTGCTCTTCAGTTGGGAATTTATTCATCTTGATTGTCCTCCTTTAATAAATCTTCCTGCTTTTTGCTTGATATAATTCTATATCCGTCATTTGAGTTATAAAGGCAAATAGATCTATATTTACAAAACTCACATGATTTCTCCGTTGGAGAAGTTTTAATATTTCCCTCCGCCATTTGTCTTAGTGCCTGCGAGCTAATATCAAAAGCATATTTTTCCAAAGTCTGCAAGTTCTTTTCGTCAATGCTGTTGTAGGCAATTCTATCTCCCTTTCTTGTCGCTTTAATAATATTGCTTTCCTTATAGTTTATATCGTTAAATCGTGAGTCTATATCTTTTATGCTCTCTCCGTCCAGAGTTACTCCCTCTAAAATTGGAGTTTCCTTCGTAACGTATCCTGGGTTCGCATTAAAATAGTAAAGCCCAAGAGGAGCTTGTCCCAGCATTTCGCGAAGCGCTTTGCTATAGATAAATAGCTGCACTTTTTTGCCATAGTAGAGCTCTGTGTATAGATTTTTTGAAATATTTCCCGTCTTATAGTCAATGATCCTAAACTTTTCGCCTTCATCACTTCCCACACAGTCAAGCCTGTCCACTTTTCCCTTAAGAGTTATTTCTTTGCCGTCAAGTTCATACTTTTTAACAATGCTCATTTCTTGCCTATATGGAAAGAAGTGAGAGTATTTCGCCTCGCTTACAACTCTCTTGCATAGCTCAATGCAGTCTTTCTTCATTTCTTTTCTAACAATTTCCCTGTCAGGCAAAAATTCTAACTGTTTAAAGTCTAATATCGCATCCAAATTCTTTTCAACGAATTTTCTAATCTCATCGGAAGAAACTTCTTTGAGATTTTCCATGTATTTTTTTACAAATTTTTCTAATATCGCGTGATAGAAAGATCCCTTGTCGTTCTTTTGAATATCTATTGTAAACTTTGGCTTGAGGTTAAGCGCATAGTCAACAAAATGCTTGAATGGGCAATCATAATATTTCTCTATTCTTGAAACGCTGAATGAGTTTTCCTTGAGAAGGGGATTTTTAATTGTTTCCTTGTTTAATGTCAAGTTTTCAAAGTCGCACTGCAAAACATTTTGCAAGCTGCCAACAAAAGACGCTGGCACCTCCCTGTCCTTTAAATCCTCCATTAGCTTTAGCTCCGCGGAGCGTCTGTTTCCGCCAAGTGTGAAGAGATATCTCTCAAAATTTTTGTCAACACCAAAATATGAAATTTGAGAGGTGTAAATAACCTCACTAGCCCCAAAGATTTTCATCAAGCTGTCAACAAACATCGCTTTGTCTGTTGGTTTTCCCTCTTCATCCGAAGTTGCATATGAGACATATAACCTGTTTTTCGCAAGACATAGGTTGCTTAGGAGCTTAAATCTATTTCTCCTATTAATCATCTTAATAGTTGGATTTATCTGTTTGAAAAGCCCTTTGTCGGATATATCTGCGTCGCTCATAAGCCCGTTGTCACTCATTGCGACTGGAAGCTTTCCTCTGTTTGCTCCAAGGACTATTAAATTATCTGTTTCTCCAAAATAGCTATTTGTCATATCTCCTACAAAAACAGCGTCGCAGAAAGCTGGCAAACTTGACAAGTTGCAATTTTGAGTTCCTAGGCTAAATAGCTCTAAGAAATTATTAAACTCGCATTTTTCATCCTTTTCAAGGACGCTTAAAATCTTATCAATAAGTTCTGGCGTCTGCTCCTCAATGCTTCTTTCTTTAAGGAGCCCGTTTTCTTCAAGTTCGGCTAAATATTTTTCAAAGTTATCTTGAACAGTTGCCAAAATTTCTCTTACAACATTCACATAATCACTAGCCACACTGCAGCTGTCTAATTTGCTGACTATATAGTCTGTAAAAGGCATTTTTTCTTTGAGATATGAGTAGAATCCCTTTCTGCCATTTATGTTTCTTTCGTTAACAAATGCAGCAAGTTCTTCCCTGTCTTCAACATTTAAAAGTGGAGAGTCAATTAGATATAACAGATCTTCATTTTGAAAATTCTTCTTTTTTAAGTTAAATATTTTTAACAGTAGGACAACTAAAACACAGCTATTCATGTTAACTTCGCTGTCAAGATAAAAAGGAATTTCTCTTTCAGTGAACGTTCTTTCAATAAGCTTTCCATATCTATTTAAGTCCGAACATCCAATGCTGAAAGATCTGAATCTTTCTCCGCGATAGACTCTGTACTTTATAAGGCTCGCTATGTACTGAACTTCCTCTTTCGCACTCGTCGAGGAGGAGACACTGAGATAATTACTCTTCTCTATGCTTGCAGACTGATTGAATAAATTTTTTACTAAAATCGTTTGATTTTCATTCAAAGAATTTTGAGGAGAGATAACTTCAAGCGAAATATCTTCCTCACTCGCAAGCTTCTTTATCTTCTCAAGAATATCATTTTCATAAACATATTCATTCCCTATAGAAAGAGGCTTTGCAAGACTAATAACAAGCTTTTTAGCTCCACTCATTCCAGCTTTGATTAACTGATAGTTAAGCTCTGTAAAGCTGTCAAACCCAGCAAAAACAAGGACTTTATCCTTAAAACAAGCCTTACTCTTAATGTTATCAATACACTCAACAATTAGGTCTGATGAGTCTTTTTTCTCCCCTCTAATTCGCTGATATTCTCTGTAAATAAGCTGGATGTCTTGCACTTTTTTCTTTAAAATTTCCTTATTTCCGTCGTACAATAGTTCTTCAGGTGAGATCATGCAGCTTTTTATTTGATTGATATTTTTAAGTAATTCATAGCAAAATGTTGGTGTGCTTTTTTTATAAAAAACAAGCTGGTCGCCAAGATTTTGAACTGCTTTTTGAATTAACATAACTCCGTCAAGAATGTTAATTGTTTCGATATTTTCTTTTCCCAAAATCTGCTTTGCAAGCCCGGTGAGGCTGACAATATTTATATTAAAAATCGAGGATAGGCCGAGTGTATCAAAAAGTAAATCCTCCGCCTTTAGAGTAAATCTGTCAGGTACAACAATAAAATATTCAGTATCGACATCTTTCACATCGATATTTTTGAATGTATTTTTTACACTTTCTAAAATTGTACTTCCTGTAATAAGTTCGACTTTCATATTAAAATGATATCACATTTCATAAAAAAAGACAATTAGTTTATTGTCTCTTTATTTCTCACTTTATATTTTGCTAGCTTACTAACTAGATTTTTAACTCTCTCTTCGTGTTCGTGCTGTTTTTCTTTAAGTTTTTTTGTCTTTAAAAAGCTGTTTCTTTGGAGCAATAGATTAATCGTCTTGTCTTTGTTTTCAATTTCGCTCTTCAAAACATCAATTTTATCCTTATAGGTATTTATTTCAATTTCCCTGCTTTCTTCAAAGTCGTTCGCCACTTTTCGCTTAATAAGTTTTACAAGTCCCATGAAGATGCTGAAAAGGTCGTTATCCGTGATATCCCTTTGTTTACTCTTGTAATCTGAAATATTAATGCTATTGTCCATAGTAAATCCTCCGAAAAGATTATTGACAAGTATATTTTTTTTAATCACAGCATATTTTAAAACATGAATAAATATATTTTAAGAAGCAGTTTTGATTGTTTAGTTAAAGTCGAAAACGAGGAAAATTTACTTGATAGTAACTCGCAAATAGTTTTTGATTATCCTCAAAAGGTTTTGATTTATCCTCTTTCATGCAACAAGTTTTCCTTCCCTTTTGCAATAGATTTGACTCAAAATAATGACAGTGAAATCTGCAAGGTTTTTGAGTATAACGGGAATAAACTTTTTTATCTAAACTCCCCTTATTCAATAAAAAACGAAGTTGTCGAGGAAGTGACTTGCCAAGGCAAAAAGTGTGAAATTTCTTTATCTCAAGGAGAAATTTCATTTAAGGTCGACAAGCTTAAAAAAACACTTCCAGTCCTCGGCAGCTATAAATCCTACACAGTTCAAACAAATAACTCTTTCGTCATACTGTTTTTTAATGGAAATGAAGATTCCCTCTATCTCTTCAATGTGAAGGATTACAGCGTAACTCATCTTGAAGGGCAAAAAATCGAACTTATTGACAACAAGATTTTTGTTTCAAAGCAAGCAAACGACATTGTTTCACATCAAATTTATGACACATATGAAATAAAGGACGATAAATTAACAAAGATTGCTGGAAAGTTTAAGGTCGACGCCCTTTCAAGACCTCTTAAAGAGAGTGTTCTTCCTCTAGCTTTCGTGGAAGCCTTGAAACTTGGGGACTATCTTCTAGCTTTGGACTATCTCGGAGAAAATCTTCAGGGTTCTACAACAACTGAGCACCTAAAAAACTATTTTGGAGGGATAAAATCCTTTGTTGCACTCGAACCAAATATTATTGCAATAACAAACAACAAGGAAACAAAAATCTACTGTTTCACCATAAAAGACAATAAAATTGCCGAAATTGAAATTTTACACTAAAAGAATCTTGACAATTACTCAATAAAATGCTATCTTTTAGATAAGAGGTGACTTATGAAAAGTGCTAAAGAAAGAAAATTAGAAAAAGAAAAACAATTACAAAAGCAAAAAGAGACTGATGATATCATTAAAAAACTTACATCTATTAAACTAGCAAACAATGGTTCTAAATATTTAAGAGAAGCTAGTACATCAACTCAAATTAAAGCTATTGAATCTAAATACATCAAAAACAGTGATTTTTCTGACGAATTAAACAGAACTCTTAAGGATTTCAATACTAGAATTGCTAGAGAATGTGTAGCTGTTAACAAGATAATCGCTTGTGAAAGAGAAGAGGAAACTCTTTTGATTGACAGAATTATTGAAAAATTAGGTGCAAGATCACTTAAGAAATCTGCTCAGGAAGAGAATAGCGAAGAATTAGATGCAATGTTTAAAGAATTTCACACAAAGCACATATTAATTGATGCCTTTAAATCTTTGTCAGATATCTTCTACAACTCAATGAACGTGTTTTCTTCTTTTATAACAGGAAACTATTTCAACGATTCTAGATTCGTAAGCCAGTCAAACAAGTTGTATAATCCAGAAAAATTGCAAAGAGATATAACTACTTTGATTGACATCCTATATGACAACTATGCAGAAATGAACTCAGTTGTTCAAAATGGACCAATTTCAAAATATAAGGGAACAGACGCAAAGAGATTCTTTAGAATGTCAAAAGTTTCACTTGATAAAATGACTAAGCTCGTTATGCCAAAGTCAGGCAGCAAGGCCAGCGTAGATGAGATTGGATATGTAGCTGAAGAAGATACTATTTCAGTTAGAAATAAATAAGTTTAAATAAAAAAAAGCAGTACAAGAATGTGCTGCTTTTATTTTTCCCGAAAATAAATGGATATGTCTTATGGATATGCCTTCAATAAAATTTCATTTATACTAATTTTATATAGATGTACCCTTCAATTGAAAAGTATATGTAATGTAGTTTTTCTAATTTATTAAATAATTAACTTACAGGAATAAAGACCGAAAAAAAATTCAACCTGAAATGGTTGAATTTTTTAATTCATTAAATAGTTCTTTTAGTTATCTTACTTCAATCT
>CALCWV010000067.1 GCA_937907645.1 uncultured Clostridia bacterium | reverse complement strand
AACAGCATCGTTTTCATTGAGATAACAACTTGAAACAACATAGAACTTGTCGCCCTTCCACACATATCCAGCATTGCCATTTATCATGCTATCTCTTCCCAGCTGAACAGCTTCACTCTCCACACTTGACGATGCAATTTCGAGGATATAAATTGTGAAACTCTCAGTCGACAAATTGACGTTCGAATCCACCTTTTTTATTCTTGACAAGGACAAAAATACAGTCGTAAGCGAAGCGAATAGTGCAAGTCCAAGGCATATAACCATTAAGGGAAAAATTAAAAATCTTTTTGTTTGCATAGACTATTTTATGTTTTTTTTATTATATATATAACTTGATAAATTTATCCTAAGTTCTTGAATAAAAAACACGGACAAGTTTCTTGCCTGCCCGTGCTTATTTATCTTTATAATTCCCAATATATACAATTAGATTACATTCATAAAAATGTTTTTTTAATTCTCTACCTATGCTATAGAAAACTTAACTTTAGCTTCACTTATTTTAAAGTTACTATTGACACTCAGCCCTTAAACTTTTCACTTCACTATGAATTTTATGAACTTCGTCTGCTAAATTCTTGTATCTTTCAATGCTCTCAGCCATCTCAACTTGGATAGCTTCTCGCTCCTTGGAAGAAGCCTTTTCATATCTTTTCATGATATCTTGTTTTTCAATATCTAAAACTTCCAGTTCCTTAAGCTTAAGATTCAATCTTTCGCTTGCATTTTTCAAACGTTTTTCTACTGTTGTCATAATCCCTCCTAGATATTTCTATTATTTTGTGCTGCATTTCCAAGGGTATTTTGAATTTCAGCCTGAGTGAGATTAATCTCTTCTCTTGCAATATCCGAATAATCATTTGTTACGCTGTCATACGTTCTTAGCACGTATTGAGCAGCCATTGCATCTGAATATCCTGAATAATTTCTATGAAGAGCTATAGGATTTACTTCCCTCTTGTATTTTCTTGATAAGCTTTTTTTAAGATCGTTGTATCCTTCACCTGTCGTAACTCTCTCCACCAAATGCTTTCCTTCCCTATTCATGCTTCTCATGATAGCGTCAGCAGATTTTTCAACTGCACTGAGTAGCATATCTACACTTACCCTTGAAGTTTTCTTTCTCAATTGGTCAAGGACTTTTCTTGGAATTTCAATATTATCAAAACAAACTGTTTTAGTTTGAGGGTCATACCAAATGTATGCTTGGCCTAAAATTCTCTTTTCGCCTGTAGGCTTGCCGTTTTCGTCTTTAATTGCTTCTTCAAAAACGATAAATCCAGCTTCTGGGTTTGTGTAGCCATCGTCAACGCAAGAATCTGCCGCTCCGTCAATATGTTGACAACAATTCGTAATATCTCCTAGAACAAAACCCAAAGGGTCGTCTTTGTCTAGTAATCTGTATTGAACGGGATCTTCTTCGTTTGCCCTGTCAGCAGATATAACGTATTTATCTTTTTGCGTTTTTGCATGATTGTATATTTCTTGAATCCTGTCAAATTGACTTTGAGAATATCCATATCTTCCAACTAGAGATGCCAGCTCTTTATTCCCTTCATCTACATATTCATATTGGACGATATCTGAATGCTCCGCAACAAACCTCGGTGAAAGCAAGGCTCTCTCTTCATTTGTATTTACAACTCTGTTTGGATAAGCTCTTTGAATAGCTGAAAAGTTGTTGCAAGCGCTGCAAAGGTAGTCTTGAGGATCCATTAAGTCCCCGTCAGCATCTTTTAATCTAAAACACATAAAGTCTGGATCGTCTTTGTAATATTTCATAAAGAAAGCTGCAAAGTCTTTGTTGTATGGGCCTTCTAAATTAATTTTTGAAAATCTTCTATGAATCTCCGCCCCTATTTCAGATGGCGATGCATTAGGATTATTAGTTTTTGCTACATAATTCTTTATGTACTCATATACTCGTTCACTTTCACCTTGATCTTCTGAGAAACCGCCTATTGCATAGTAAATTTTCATTAGATCCCTTAGAGAGTTATTCTTTTCGTTCCCTTCTAAACTAGTAAAACCAAGTTCTTTCACAAGCTTGCCCCAACGCTGATTATTTTTGTTGAGATAATATTTTTCAAACTCATCCTCTGGGAAAAGCTCTAAAGTATAAACAGGTGGGATAAACTTAACCTTCCCTTCATTTTTCCAAGTAGTGGCCTTTGCGAGCTTAGTTCTGAAACTACACTTTAAATAATAAACTGTGTCCCAATAATCCATATAGTTTTTATCCTGTTCATTGTTTTTTGAAATTTTAATATAAGCAGTTTTATCAAGTCTCTCATTTCTCTTTCTGCATAAATATACTGTCCCGTCTTCGCTAATGTATATGTAATTCATTTGTTCATTGTCAAAACAATAAGAATTAATTGTCAGTTTTGGATTCTTTATATGAATTTCTTTAAGGTTACCGCAGGAACTAAAAGCATCATCTCCAATACTTGTCACACTCTCTGAAATTTCTATGTTTTCTAACTTACTACATCCAATAAAAGCTTCTTTTTCAATTTCTCTCAGGCTACTTGGGAGTTTCACTGCTTTTAAATTAATACATCTACTAAATGCCCACTCTCCAATCTTTGTTACACCCTCTGGAATTTCTATGTTCTCTATTTTACTGCAGTTGTTAAAAGCGAGTTCTTCAATTTCTCTCAGGCTACTTGGGAGTTTCACTGCTTTTAAATTAATACATCTA
>CALCWV010000066.1 GCA_937907645.1 uncultured Clostridia bacterium | reverse complement strand
GGAGAAAAATGACAAGAGAAGACTTTTTAATCTTTATTTCATCTTTTGATTTATCGTGTAAAAAATTACACAACTTGTTTGAATTTTTTGACCAAGAAGATTTTTCTTTTGATGTTGTAAATTATAAAGATTTTGTTAATATTGTTGGAAAGGAAAATTCCGAGAAAATTCAGAAAAACGCAAATATGCGCTATTTAGATAATTATAAAGAAAAACTTTTTGATAAAAACATAAAGATAATTACGTTTGAGGATGAATATTATCCAAGGAAATTAAAGAATATTTATGACCCACCATATTTCCTATTTTGTCAGGGAGATTTATCCCTTCTAGATAAGGCGGGAATTGCGGTTGTAGGAACTAGAATGCCATCCAATTATGGAAGAATTGTAACAGAAAAATTTGCTAAGGAACTGGCTGAAAGTGGAGTTGTCATAATCAGCGGATTGGCATATGGAGTGGACAGCATCTCACATAGGAAAGCACTTGAGTGTAGCGGAAAGACAATAGCTGTTTTAGGCGGTGGGATGGACAAGATTTATCCAAGTCAGCACACGGACCTTGCAAGAGAAATCACAGAGAAGGGGCTACTTGTTAGCGAATATTCTCCTTCTTTCCCAGCTACAAGATTTACGTTCCCAAATAGAAACAGAATTGTTGCAGGCTTGTCTGACGGGGTGCTTATTACAGAAGCTGGGCTTAAAAGCGGAACAATGATAACAAAGGATTTCGCGTTAGATAATGGAATTGATATCTATGCAATTCCTGGGAATATTACAAGTGACAAGAGCGAGGGAACAAACAATATAATCATGCTCGGTCAGGCTGCTTGCACGCTGTCGCCTCAAGATATATTGAAAAATTTAGGAATTGAAAAGTCCTCGAAGAAAAAAGCACTACAACTAAGCATGGAAGAGCAGCTTATCCTTGATTTACTGCATGACGGGGAGAAAGATGTCGACTTTTTGTGTGAAAAAAGTGGATTAAATGTAAATAAGCTAAACAGTTTGCTTGTTTCTTTGGAAATTCGTGATATAATCAAAAAGATGGTTGGGGGAGTTTACGCCATCTGTGAATAAATTAACCTTTACTTTAAATAGGAGGATATTGAATTGAAATTAGTAGTTATAGAAGCTCCCGCAAAAAGGGAAACACTGAAAAAATATTTGGGCTCCGGATATGAAGTTTTTGCCACAAAGGGACATATCAGAGATTTGCCTGTAAAAACTTTTGCAATTGATATGAGAAACGACTTTGAACCTAAATATGAAATTATGCCTGAAAAGAAAGCTTTGATAGCAGACTTGAAGAAAAAGGCACAAAGTGCTGAAGAAGTCTTAATCGCGACCGACCCTGATAGAGAAGGAGAGGCTATTTCTTGGCATATAGCATATGTTTTGGGATTTAATCCAGACAAAAAATGTAGAATAGAGTTCAATGAAATTTCACAAAAGGCTGTTCAAAAAGCAATTACTCAGCCAAGAATTATTGATCAAAATCTAGTTGACGCTCAGCAGGCTCGCAGAGTTTTGGATAGAATTGTGGGATACAAGCTCTCTCCAATTATCTGCAAGAAAATTCATCCAAAGATTAGTGCCGGAAGAGTTCAGTCTGTTGCTTTGAAATTAGTTGTGGACAGAGAAAAAGAAATTGAAAACTTT
>CALCWV010000065.1 GCA_937907645.1 uncultured Clostridia bacterium | reverse complement strand
TACGTTTAAAGGATGGTTTACAGCAATGAGTGGTGGAACACAGGTTAAAGACACAGCTGTTGTAAGTTCTACGAAGGATCATACAATTTATGCACAGTGGTCGCCAAATGTTTACAAAGTAACATTTGACAAGCAGAGTGGAACGGGAGGAACGACTAATATTTGGTATAAATATGAGCAGTCATCACCTTACTATTATTATACAAATGAAGCTTGTACCTCTGGACTTGCTAATTACAAGATCACTGTTCCGACTAGAACAGGATACACCTTTAAAGGATATTTCACATCAACAGGTGGATCTGGAACACAATATGTAGATGCAAGCGGAACATGTATTAATAACATGTATCAAACAACAGGAAATAAAACCCTCTATGCGAAATGGACGGCAATTAGCTATCAAGTAAAATACAATGCTAACGGCGGATCTGGCTCAATGGCGAACTCATCTCACACATATGATGTAGCGAAGAAATTAACGAAAAACACGTTCACAAGGACAGGCTACACCTTTGCAGGTTGGGCGACATCCGCGTCAGGAAATAAAGTACATAATGACGAGGCAAGCGTAAAGAACTTGTCAGCAACCAATGGCGCAGTCGTAAACCTTTATGCAAAGTGGACGGCGAATACCTACAAAGTGACAATTAATCCAAATGGGGGAAAATATAAAGAATCTACGTCAAATTCCTCGGTTAGCGGAAACTATGGGACATCCACAACTATTAGCGACCCGACAAGAACGGGATATACGTTCGCGGGGTGGATCGCTACAAAAACGATAAACAGCAAGGAATGGATGCAAATTCTTTATCACAACAATCTTTCTGGAACACAACTTTTCTCATCTTCGGACAATCTAGCGACAAAGGTCAGAAATGATACTTACAGGAACGCACAATTCTCCACAATGTCAAAACTTAACCTTACTACGTTTGAATTCTTACTTCAATATGACCATTTAGGAACTAAATACAATCAGTGGAAGCAGACGTCAAACCCTGCGACGAGTGGGACTGTCACAGGATATTCTGCTGTTCATATTGATTGGAATTCAAACACAAGTTCAACAACATTTCAGGGGATTGCCAAATCTTCATCCGCATCGACATTTATCGACGGATCAATTGGCATTACAAGTTGGTTTTATGCACTTGGATGTTATAATAAGTGGAGCGAAGGAATCCCAGGCCCAAAAACTCCTGAAAAGAACTGTGCTTATCTATGGCTGAACACAAGCGGAATCAGACCAACGGAGGTATTTAGCAATAACGATGCACTTGGGGATTCAAACACATACTACTTCAAGAATGAAAGTGTAACCCTCAAAGCCCTTTGGATACCAAATACCTATCAAGTAAAATACAACGCCAATGGTGGAGCGGGCACAATGAATAATTCCACCCACACATATGACGCAGCGAAGAATTTAACAGCAAATGCCTTTACGAGAACAGGTTATACTTTTGCAGGCTGGGCGACCTCTGCAACAGGAGCAGTTGCACACGCTAACCAAGCAAGCGTAAAGAACTTAACTTCAACGAATGGAGGGGTTGTAAATCTTTATGCACAGTGGACTGCGAATGAATATCCAATAACTTATAACGGAATTCTTCCAGTTTTACCTGCTGCATACTCTAATCAGACAAGAATAAAGACAAATGGTTGCACGGTTACAAGGCCTACATCAGGGTCGGGAGAATATAAGTGGGAGATAACAGCTGTGGATACAACTTATCCAAAGGGAAGAGTTTATTTTAACGGTTTTTCTCCATATATGGTCAACGGCGAAAGATATCGCTTAACTGTTGATATTAAATCGAGCAGAGAATTAAGCGTAGTAGATATGAGGATTGAGGCGGGAAATTATCTAATAAAAGAAATCAGTATATCAACAACTTATGAGACAAGAATGATAGATTTTACATATGATAAAAATGTTCAATGGAAATCGTTAACATTTGATGCCCCTTATGAAGTTGGAGACATTCTATATGTAAAAAATATCAGGCTTTCCAAATTGGCGACATACGATCAAATTTGCGACAACAATCCAATAGTAAGCAAGACGGGCTATACATTCAACGGATATTATACGAGTGAAACAGGCGGTTCACAGCTTATAGGAGCAGACGGAAAGATTAAAACACTTTCTGGGTATACAGATTCAAATAGAAAATATGTAAAAGCCTCAGACACAACAGTTTATCCTCAGTGGACGGCGAATACATATACAGCATCAGTATATAATTATCAACCTCTGAATGGTGGAGGAACATGGTCAAATACAGCACGAACAGAAGAAGGTATAACTATTACTCCAAGTTCAGACGGAGCAAGTATGACTTTAAATGGTTCAATGACAAATGCAAATATTACGATTGGCCTTCTACGTGGATTGAGAGTTAAAGCTGGAGAGAGATATGCGTTTAAAGTAAGTACCCTCGACGGATCGTTTGAAAGATTGGGAACGGGAGCTTGTTTAGCATTCGAATTTAAACGTGGAGATAGAACTAACTTGTCTGGTGCCCGTGTTTATCAAAGCCTTGGAAGATTACCAGCAGTTGGTGAAACTTGGATTTCAGGAGTTGTAACAATCTCAGAGCAAAATCAGCAAGAAATTGAAACTTGTAGTTTCTGGATTTGGAAAGGTTCAGCTGCCAACTCTGACGGAAAATGGGGATATAAATTTACAAATTGTAAAGTGAGTATTCAACTTATTAAGCTTAATACTTTGAATTCAATTACACAAACATATGGCTCCAAAACAAAAATACCTTCTACTCCTACGTTAGCGGGATTTAGTTTCAAGGGTTGGTGTTTAAATGGAAGTCAATTAACCGATGGAAGCGGAAATGTGAAAAATAATGTTAGTGGATATACGGATGCAAAAGGGAATTGGATTCATGCAGGTAATGTAAATATTTACTCTGATTGGACTCCAATAACATACACTGCAACATTTAATGCAAATGGGGGAAGTGTTTCTCCTTCTTCAAGAAAATATACTTATGGAGCTTTCTATGAAACTCTTCCAACGCCAACAAGAACGGGTTATACATTCAATGGCTGGTATGGAAACATAGATGGATATACGATACTTGACTATATTCAATCTACGGGAACTCAATATATTGATACCGGAGTTTATACTACAAGCGACATTAAGGTGTTTGCAGATTTCCAATATACAGATGTAACGACTCGTCAACAACGACCTTTTGGACATACATTTGACACAGATACTTCAAATAATGTATCATTTGGGGTATATATAAATGGAGATGCAAAATGGGCTTTTGCTTATAAAGATGGCATAGGAAATTGGACGGCATCTACTGTTTCAGCGACTACAGGAAGAACAAGTATTACGCTGGATGGACTAGAAAAAAAGTTTAGTATTCGCGGACCAGCAACATATGATTATAATATCACGACTACTATTACAAGACAATCTAATTCTTCTTTATCAATATTTGCAGATAATCGAGCAGGTAATCCAGATAATTTCTCGAAAATGAAACTATATGCTTTTAAGGTTTGGAAGAACCGTACTTTGATTCGTGATTATATTCCTGTAAAAAGAAATTCAGACGGAGTAATTGGATTATTTGATTTAACTAGTGGAACTTTCTATACAAATGCCGGAACTGGTTCATTCACAGCTGGAACAACTTCATCATCCGGAACAGTGAAATATGATTATGTTTATAAATACCTTGCATCGGATAAAACTCTATCAGCAAAATGGGTTGGAAATGTTGTAACTGTAAATCTTGATAAAAATGGGGCTTCAGGAGGGACATCAACTATTTATTTAAGAAGAGGTGTTAATAAACTCTATTCGAATGCGGCTTGTACAAATCAAATAACTAGAATAACGATGCCTACGCCTCCAACAGGTTATTCACTTGTAGGATACTGGGGGGAAAATCCGATAGGAGGAAAATATGAATCTGGTTATACTGATGAAAAAGGAAATCCTCTCTCTTACTTAGTAAATGGATTCTATTATTTGGTACAATATTTTGAGCATTATCCACAAGATGCCAATTTGACATTGACGCTTAAACTTCAACGACGTACTTTTAAACTTGGTGTGCTTGGACTTTATGGCCAGTATAAGTTCAACGAAGGAGATAATTCGCTACTTCTACATTCTTATAATGAAGATAAAGATAAGACATGGACAATTGAAAATTCAGGCGCAGTCGCGAGATGGACAAGTTTGGGGACGGCAGATCAATCGGGACCAATTATTCAAAATTTACAAAATTATATGCTTCAAAATCAAGAATATACCCTGGAGTTTGATGTTACTGGAACGCCTGGGAAAACAGTTACATTAGAATTTGAGGCAGGAGAGATGTTTAACCCAAGCACATCAAAGTATGAGAGGCCTAATAAGACGGTAACATTAAGTTCTAGTCTGACAAAGGTTAGTATGACCTTCGAATTTAAATATGACTCAAACTTAAATCCAAATAGTTATCATGCATTAACTGCATATACCAATTGGAGTAAAAATCAATTTATAAGCTTTACAAATTTTGCTATTTATCAGACGGTTTCATATGGAAACAAAGTTCCTCTACAATCACCAACTGGAAAAGATTCTTCTTACCACATAAACGCAACAAGCAGCGGCGGTGAAACGAATATTCATCGATGGGACTCTTCTGAGCATTATTTGGAGAAAAATTTAAAATGGAACGGACAGCAAATAACTGATGCAAATGGAGAATGGATCTATTTGGATGATTTATGGATCCACTGGGCATAAATAATAGCCCCGACTAAAAAACATATTGACTTTTCTAGGTCAATATGTTTTTTCTCACTTTTTTGTTTGAATAAGGGTGGGGGATTGAAAGCTTGAAATAATTTAAATCAAAAACTTGCGACGGGAGAAAACAAGTTGACTTTGACGAATAAAATTTGTATAATAGTAAACGATTATAGGAGAAGATATGATAGTAGATATTGAGAAAGAACAAGTTAAGAATTTGAAAAACGACTTTACATTTATAAAGGAGTGTCTTTGACCCAGAAGGTTGCAAAGAAAAATTAGAGGAGTATAAAAAATTGCAGGCAGAACCTGACTTTTACAGCGATCAGGCGAGAGTCAGTGAAATTGGAAAAAAATACAAGCAAGCGGAAGGGAAAATTGAGCTTGTTAAAAACTTAGAAAATGAATTTGGGGATATTGATACACTCATTGAGTTTTGCGAAATGGGCGAAGATGAGATGTATGAGGATTTAAAAACAAGAATTGTTGATTTGACAGCAAAAATGGAAGAGATTAAAATTCAGACTTTGCTTAAGGGCAAGTATGACAATAACAATGCGATTGTAAACATTCACGCAGGGGCAGGTGGAACAGAAGCTCAAGACTGGGCAGATATGCTCACGAGAATGTATACAATGTATGCCAACAAAGAGGGTTTTGACTTTAAAGTCCTTGATATTTTGCCGGGAGATGACGCTGGAATTAAGAATATAACCTTCCTCATTTCAGGTGAAAACGCATATGGATTTTTGAAAGCTGAAAAGGGCGTTCACAGACTTGTTAGAATTTCACCTTTTGATGCAAACTCACGCAGACACACAAGCTTTGCAAGTGTTGAAGTTATGCCAGAGATTGATGAAGCACCGGAAATTCAAATCCGTCCTGAGGACTTGAAGGTTGACACATATAGGTCAAGTGGAGCGGGCGGACAGCACGTAAACAAAACTGAGTCAGCTATAAGAATCACACACGTTCCAACAGGAATTGTAGTTTCTTGCCAGACTGAGAGATCTCAGATTCAAAACAGGGAAACGGCGATGAAGATGCTGTATTCAAAGCTAGTTGAAAAGCAAGAAGCGGAAGAAATGGAAAAACTTGCAAACATCAAGGGAGAGATTAAGAAGATAGAATGGGGCAGCCAGATAAGATCCTATGTTTTCTGTCCTTACACTCTTGTCAAAGACCACAGAACGGGCTATGAAACTAGCAATGTTCAGGCAGTTATGGACGGCGATATCCAACCTTTCATAAACGATTACTTAAGAAAATCTTCATAGGAGGAAATATGTCATATATTAAAATTGCAAAAGAGAAATTTGATAATTTAAGACGCAAAAAAGACGTCGTTATTTTGTCAATTGAGTCTTCCTGCGATGAAACGGCGATCGCCATTGTTAAAAATGGAAGAGAAGTTTTAGCGAACAAAGTTTCCTCTCAAATTGAGATTCACAGAAGATTCGGTGGAGTTGTCCCAGAAGTTGCTTCAAGAAATCATATCACAGCAATTTCAAATCTTTACTTAGAAGCTCTTGAAGAAGCACATATGAAGGCGGAGGATCTTGATGCTATTGCTGTGACATATGGCGCTGGACTTATGGGTGCACTCCTTGTTGGAGTTAACTTTGCAAAAGGACTGGCATATTCACTTCAGCTTCCACTCATTGCAGTTAGTCACATTCACGGGCATATTTCGGCAAACTATATTTCGCACAAAGAGTTGAATCCGCCTTTCATCTGCCTCATGGTTAGCGGTGGACACACCGCAATCCTCAAAATTAGTGACTACAACAAACAAAAACTTCTTGGCACGACAGTTGACGACGCAGTTGGGGAGTGCTTTGATAAAGTCGCAAGAGTTTTGGGATTACCTTATCCGGGTGGACCTGAAATTGACAAGCTCGCAAAAGAGGGAGAAAATAACATTAAATTTATCGTTTCAAACTCACTTCACAAGAGCTTGAACTTCAGTTTTAGTGGAATTAAGACATCTGTTATCAACTATATCCACAATAAGGATCAAAAGAAAGAGGAATATTCAAAGGCGGACGTTGCAAGGAGCTTTGAAGAGTGTGTGACGGACGAGCTCTGCGATAAAGTTATCAAAGCAGCACTTCTTTCTGGCCTTAAAAAGATTGTTATTGCTGGCGGCGTTGGAGCGAACTCTATGCTTAGAGCAAAACTTGATGAGAGATGCAAGAAAGAGGGAATAGAAATTTATTATCCAGTGCTTAAGTACTGCACGGACAATGCTGCAATGATTGGCTCTGCTGCTTACTATTATGCGAAGGACAAAAAAGGATTTGCCGAACTTGATTTAACAGCAAAACCTAATGTAGATTTATAGGAGAAAAATATGGAATTATTGGCACCTGCTGGAAACTATGAAAAATTTAAAATGGCGATGTATTATGGTGCGGACGCCGTTTATTTGGCTGGCAAAACTTTCGGACTAAGAGCTTTTGCGGGCAATTTTTCCAACGAAGAAATTAAATCTGCTTGCACAGAAGCACACTCTTTGGGGAAGAAAGTTTACGTGACAATAAATATTATTGCAAAAGATGAAGACTTTGTTGGGCTTGACGAATATTTGAAAGTTTTGCAGGATGCGAAAGTAGACGGCGTTATCGTTGCGGATATCGGGCTCATTTACTACATTCGTCAGAATGCTCCAAGCTTAGATGTTCATGTTAGCACACAAGCAAATGTAATCAATTCAATGTCTGCTAAGTTCTTTGCCGACATGGGAGTGAAGAGAATCGTTTTAGCGAGAGAGCTCACTATTGAGCAAATTAAAAATATTCGCAAAAATTTAGATCCAAAAGTTGAGATCGAGGCGTTTGTTCATGGCGCAATGTGTATCTCATATTCAGGCCGCTGTCTTCTTTCAAACTACCTCACAGGAAGGGACGCAAATCACGGCGAGTGCGTGCAATGCTGCCGCTGGAAATACATGATTAGGGAAGTTTCAAGAGAGAATGAAAACGAAGTTCAAGAGGACGAACGTGGAACATATATTTTCAACTCAAAAGATATGAATTTAGTTAGACATCTCCAAGAGCTCAAAGATGCGGGAGTTGACAGTTTAAAGATTGAGGGAAGAATGAAATCTGCTTACTACGTTGCAACTGTTGTAAATGCATACAGAAAAGCTATCGATATGCTTCCTAGTGCACCAAGTGAAGATATTATCACGGAGCTTGAAAAAACAAGTCACAGAAGATACACAACGGGCTTTATGTTTGGAGCAGACGACAAGGAATTTTTGGAAGACTCAATGCCTGTTCAAACAAGTGAGTTTGTCGGAGTTGTGCTTGGATGCAAGGCCGATAGATTAATCGTTGAACAGCGAAATAATTTCAAGGTCGGTGCGGAGCTTGAAGTGTTAAGCCCAAACAGCGATGTTTTCAAGAAAAGAATTGTTGTTGAGGATCTCAGAAATGAAAACGGCGAAAGCATAAGTGTTGCAAATGTCGCAAAACAAGTTGTTTCATTTAAAGCTAACGGGCTTATTTTACATCCAGGAGATATTTTAAGAAGATAATTAAAAAACGGGCGTATGCTCGTTTTTTTTATTTAAAACAAATAGCTATTTTTTGCACTTTTAATTAAAAATTCGGTATATGGAGGTTTTATTTAATATTAAATTTAATTATTTTGCAAATATGTTTTATTTATTAAAAATATTAACAGTTAGCAATAAAATATTTTTCAATTTTTTTATTCGAAAAAATTAATAAAACGAGTGATTTTTGCAATAAAAACTAGAAAAAGTAACGAGCTTTCTTTCACCCTCCATTTATAGATCCTTTTCGACATTTTTCTAGGGCGATATCGTTTTGATAAATCCCTTTTATTTTGTACACTTTTTATAACGTTCAAATAGAACAGAAAAAGGAGAAAATATGGGGAATCAAGTTTTAAAAAGATTAGCTGTAAGAGCGAGAAATAGGCTTATCAATAGAGATAACACAGCGGGACTAAACAAGGATAAAAAGAATGTTTACGCTGCAAATGTTAAATTCAAAATCATATCTAATGATGACATCGAATTTAACGATAGGGCAAATTCACTTGGGGAGGAGGATTTACTTAATCCATTTAGCAAATTAATGGACAATGAATACTTTTTAAAACTTAATCCACAAAGCAGGGAAAAATATCTCTTGGACACTATTGAGAAATATGCTAAGTTTAGAAAAAAGCTAGACGGAAACAAGGAGAAGATAAGGGCTTTAAGTTAAAATTTACATAAAGAAAGTAGTAATTATGATTTACTATTTTTTTTTAATATGTTAAAATAAATACATGAGTAGTTATGATTTATCAACATTGAATGAAGAGCAAATGAAGCCCCTTTTGCAGACTGAAGGAGCTGTTTTAGTTACGGCTGGAGCCGGAAGCGGAAAAACTAGACTTTTGACACACAGAATTGTGTATATTATGGAAAAAGGCGTCAGCCCATACAACATTCTTGCAATTACTTTTACAAACAAAGCTACAAATGAAATGAAGGAAAGAATTAGCAATATGACAACGGGAGCTGAGGATATTTGGATTTCCACATTTCACGCAATGTGCGCGAGAATACTTAGAAGAGATATAGACAAAATGGGCTATAATCCAGCTTTTTCAATTTATTCAGAGACTGACTCCGATAAGGTGAAAAAAGATGTTTTGGCGGAACTTGGAGAAGATGACGATAAGATCAAAAAGAGCTTGTCGATGCACCTTTCCAACTGGAAGAACGGAATTTTATCTTTGGAAGAATATGCAAGCAATGAAGAGGATGAAGAGTTTGAAACTATCTTAAAAGCTATGAGAAGATATGAGGAAATTTTGAAAGCCAACAATGCGCTTGACTTTGATGATCTGCTTATCAAAACTTACACACTTTTTAAAACTCATCCCGAAGTTTTAAGTTACTATGCAAACAGATTTAAATATATTCTTGTGGACGAGTTTCAAGACACTAATATCGTGCAATATGAATTATTAAAACAGCTTGCAAGTGTGCATAAGAACATATTTGCAGTTGGAGATGAGGATCAGTGTATTTATTCTTGGAGAGGAGCTAATTTCAAAAACATCTTCAACTTCAAAAGAGATTTTAATGATGTGAAAATATTTAAGCTTGAGAGAAATTACAGAAGCACTCCGGATATATTGAATTTAGCAAATTGTTTGATTAAAAATAACACCACTAGACTTGAGAAAAGACTTTGGACAGAGAAGAGTGCGGGCGAAGTGCCAGTGCTTTATCCAGCTTACGACGAGAGGGATGAAGCAGACTATGTTGCTAGAATGATAGTTCAGCTTATGGGTAAGGGATATAAGCCAAACGACTTTGCGATTCTCATGAGAGTTAACGCTCTTTCTCGAAGTTTTGAAGAATCCTTGCTAAGCTATAATATAGCTCATAAAATTTATGGCGGATTTAAGTTTTTTGAAAGGTCAGAAATTAAAAATGTAATAGCATATTTGAGGCTATTTGTAAATCCAAAGGATGATGTGTCTTTGGAGAGAATAATCAACTTCCCAAGAAGGGGGATTGGTGACGGCGGAGTCGGAAAAATAAAGTATATTGCGGGAAATAGAAGACTGCTTGAAACGATACTTTCTGACGACATGAAAAGCGAAAGTGCTCTTTATAAAAAACTTCAACTTTTCATTGACACCTACAATAATTTAAAGGAAATGCAGAATACGCTTGGATTAACAGAGTTTGTTAAAAAAGTTTTAACAGGATTTGATATAAGATCTGCTTTTAATCCTAAATTAAATGAAGAGCTCGACAAGCTTATGAACATAGACAGTTTTGTTGCATCAGTGAAAGAGTTTGAGGATAAAAATGAAAATGCAACACTATCCGATTATCTTGAGAGCATCACGCTTATTGCTGACACGGACAACGTTGGAGAAGAAGGATCTGTCACAATTGCAACTGTTCACGCTGTCAAAGGCTTGGAGTTTAAAGTAGTTTTCGTTGTGGGAGCTGAAGAGGGAATTTTCCCTGGTGCAAGGGCGCTCGGAAAGAATGCCGATTTGGAAGAAGAAAGGCGTCTTATGTACGTTGCTGTCACACGTGCCGAAGAACGTTTATATGTGACATATTGCGGGAAAAGATATATTTACGGTCAAACGAGATTTGAACTTCCAAGTAGATTTATAAAAGAGCTTGGACTTGTGAAAAAAGAAAAAATAAAACAGCAAGCGACTGAAACTTTCATACCTAGAACCTCAATGATGGGGCTATTTAGAACAAATGCAGTGGAAAAGGAAGAAAAGTCTAAAAAAGACGTTTCAATTTACAAAGTAGGACAGAGAGTGCGTCATCCTAAATATGACGAAGGAGTCATAAGGGATATAACCAGCGACGGGCTAGTTGCTGATATCGAATTTGAAGGCTTTGGAATTAAAAGTTTAATGCTAGAATTAGCTCCATTGGAGATAATAGATTAAAGGAGAAAATATGGATAAAAGAAAGAGAATGGAAGAGCTCATAAAAGAGATTGAAATTCACAATAGAAACTACTATGAATTAGACAACCCAACCATATCCGATGTCGAATATGATAAACTCTATTATGAACTTGTAGATTTAGAGAAAGAGCTTAATTTAGTTCTTCCAAATTCTCCAACGCAAAGAGTTGGGGGAGATGTTTTATCCGGATTTAAAAAGAAGGTCCATGAAGTCAGACTGTATAGTTTAAACAAGGTTAGATCGACTGAAGAATTAGATAAGTGGATTCACGATATGAAGGAATATGCACCAGATACGATATTTACATTGGAATATAAGTTTGATGGATTGCAATTAGTTATAGAATATGAGGATGGAAAATATAAATCCGCAACAACAAGAGGGAATGGAATGGTCGGAGAGGATGTCACCGCTCAAGTTAAGACTATAAGATCCTTGCCGCTTGAAATTCCATTCAAAGGAAAGCTCATTGTTCAAGGCGAAGGAATGATGACGCAAAGCGCTCTGAAAAAATATAACGAAAAGGCAAAAGAACCTCTTAAAAATGCAAGAAATGGAGTTGCTGGAGCTATTAGAAATTTAGACCCAAAGGAAACGGCAAAAAGGAGATTAGATTTCTTCTGCTACTCAATTCTTAAGTGCGATGGAAAGGAATTTAACTCGCAGATAGAAATGCACAATTTCCTAAAGGAAAATGGTTTTAATGTTGGGGACTATTTCAAAACTTTTTCCACAATTGAAGAAGCAGAAAAGGAAATTGAGAGAATAGACAAAATCAAGGGCAAACTTGATATCATGATTGACGGAATGGTCTTAAAAATGAACAACGTCAAAGAGCGTGCCACTGTCGGATATACAAATAAATTTCCAAAATGGGCTATAGCATATAAGTTTGAAGCGCAGGAGCTCACAACCACTTTGAATAACGTCGTTTGGCAAGTTGGTCGAACGGGAAAAATTACTCCAATTGCAGAAGTTGAACCTATTGAACTAGCAGGGGCTATTATCAAAAGAGCAACATTAAATAACATTGAAGATATCGAAAGAAAGAAAGTTTCAATCGGTAGCCGTGTTTTTATCAGAAGAAGTAATGAAGTCATCCCAGAAATTTTGGGGCTTGCTGAAGAGGGCAAGAATGCTAAGCCAATTGTTGAGCCAAAGACCTGCCCATGCTGTGGAAGTGAACTTGTGAAAAAAGGACCACTCATATTCTGTCCAAATTTCTATGATTGCAAAGATCAAGTTGTTCAAAGGCTTACACATTTTGCATCAAGAGATGGAATGAATATTGACGGACTCTCAGAAAAAACAATTGAGCTTTTATATGAAAAACTCGGCATATGCGACGTTTCTATGTTTTATAAGCTAGAAAAAGACGATTTACTTAAACTTGATAGATTTGGAGAATTAAGAGCAGAAAACCTAATTAATGCTATTCAAAAGTCAAAGAAAGTTGAATTTTTTAGATTTATCTTCTCTCTTGGAATCTTGGAAGTTGGAATCAAGACGGCAAGAGATTTATCAAAGAATTTTGAAAGCATCGACGACTTAATTCACGCAAGATATCGCAGACTCAATCAAATTGTAGATATTGGAGATGTAATCACGAGAAATATACTTGAATTCTTTGCAAATGACAACAATATCGCCGAAATTCTGTGTTTATTTGATGCGGGTGTAGAAATTATCTATCCAGAAAAGAAACCGCAAATAGAAACGATTTTTACAGGTAAAAAAGTTGTTATTACTGGAAAAATTGAGGGTTACAGCAGAGAAGGAATGTCGGACAAAATAATGGAACTTGGGGGGAATGTTGCATCTTCTGTTTCCCCAAAAACAGACTTCCTAATTGTTGGAGCTGACCCCGGTTCAAAGCTCACAAAGGCTAAAGCATTTGGCGTTAGAATAATTGAAGAAAAAGAATTAAAGGAAATTCTGAAACAGTATTGACAAGCATCCTTTTATCGGTTAAAATAAGAGAAAACAAAGATAAAAGGAAGATATAAAAATGATACCAGTACCACAACTTAAAAGAAAATTAAAAGAGTTAGAAGTCGAAGAAGAATATATGATGGATAATGAAAACACTATATTGCCAATTTGCACAATGGAAGCATTTGGAATGGATTCTTTGCCAGATTCAGTTCAAATTTCAAACAGAGTTGACGATATTGAAGACGAAAACGGCTTTGACGAAGATGAATATATCATGAAAGAGGATATCAAGAGAGTAGTTCTCAATTACTTATCAAGAAAGGATGATTTTTCTGGAATGTGTATAGTTCTTTCATATGGATTCCTTGATGGGCAAAGAAGAAGCATTGAAGAGATTGCAACTCTTCTTAATAGCACAAAAGACCAAGTTGTTACAGCTCAAAAGAGATGGATCAAAGAAGCTCATGACGACGTTGTAAAGGGACGTTCACCATTAATTGAGTATTCAATCGTTTCACAAAACCTTGGAACAAAGTTTACTGGAAAATATAATGAAAAACCTTTCTATGATTCGTATGGCGAATTTGTAATGAGCTATGTTGATTGCACTAGAGTAAAAGCTTACTCTGTTTTAGAATATCCAAATGCTTCTGAAATTGATCGTAAATTTGCTCTCAGTGAACTTTCATCTGCTGAAATTTTAGAAAATATAGTTCGCTCTGCTGAATATGATACAACTCTTAGTAACGAAAATATCAAATTGTAATCAAACTCGTGGGCACACAAGTTAGGGCATATATAGGGGAGATAATAAAAAACTTCTTGAAAAGGAAATAAAAACCTTGACAAGAAGTTTTATTTTATATATAATAAACGCGTATGTTCGGTTGTCGTGGACATATTGCTTTTAGGAGCATAAACAAACAGCAGGTGGCATGCTTGTGTTACACCGATTCGCATACTTGCGGAGTTTTTGAAATTTTGTTCGAAAATCGTGTTGTTCATGTTTAATGAAAGTGAATTTATATGGGCTCGCCCATTAGGAATTTAAGACAGAAAACAAAACCCTATGCAACTTAGAGTATTTTTTGTTGTATAGGTCAAAACATTAGTCGATACGTTTTGCAAAAAAATCTCAGCATGTGCTGATTAAAAGGAAGTATAAAATGCCTACAATTAACCAATTAGTTCGTCAAGGAAGAAAAACATTTGATGACAAATCTAAAGCTCCATTGCTCGATGAATGTCCTCAAAAGAGAGGAGTATGCTTGTCAGTTAGAACAGCTACGCCTAAAAAACCTAACTCAGCTTTACGTAAAGTTGCCAGAGTTAAACTTTCAAACGGGACAGAAGGAACTTGCTACATTCCAGGAGAAGGACACAACCTTCAAGAACACAGCGTAGTTCTTGTACGTGGCGGAAGAATTAAGGACTTGCCTGGTGTAAGATACCACATTATCAGAGGAACACTTGATACAGCTGGTGTTGCAAAGAGAAAGCAGTCTAGATCTAAGTATGGTGCTAAGCGCCCTAAGAAATAAACTCATTATAGCGGGCACATAGCTGTGTCAGAAATAATCCAACATAGCAGCCCTTAGACATTGTTAAACATCGCAAGTTTTTTAGTTACATACGTCTATGTATGCGCCTTGCAAAACTTACTCGTTTGCCTCGTCTAATGACCACTCTGTTGAATTATTGAATAAGACTGGATTATGGAGTAAGTAGCTCCTGTCGTGAAATCCGCGTCTTGTACTATAGAGCTCGAATGAAAATGAGTTAATATAAACTAACTTAATGAGTTTGGCGGGATTATGGAATTAAATTCCTGTCGTGAATTCTAGTTAAGCTCAGAGTTAAAAACAACTTAGACTACACATCAATTTATGCACATATGAATTGATTTTGAAAATTTAAAAATCTTATCAGTGCAACAAAGCTGATAATTAAGAGGAGAATAAAATAATATGCCAAGAAGAAATAGTGCGGTTAAGAAACCTGTTCTTCCTGATCCAATTTATAAGAGTGAAACAGTAACAAAACTTATCAACCAAGTTATGTTAGATGGTAAGAAAGGAATTGCTCAAAAGATCGTTTATAATGCATTTGACATTATCAACAAAAAAACAGGAATGGAAGCTATCGAAGTTTTCAACAAAGCTCTCGAAAACGTAAAACCTGTTCTTGAAACAAAGGGAAGAAGAGTTGGTGGTGCTAACTACCAAGTACCTATGGAAATTCGTCCAGAACGTCGTCAAACACTTGCTATCCGTTGGTTAGTAGCTTTCGCAAGAAAGAGAAGTGGTGAACGTGGAATGGAAGCTAAGCTTGCAGCTGAAATTATCGACGCATCAAACGAAACTGGAGCATCAATTAAGAGACGTGATGAATTACACAGAATGGCTGAAGCTAACAAGGCTTTCGCTCACTTTAAATGGTAATCAAAACAAGCAATATGCTTAATGTTTGATTAAAAAAATAAAAAAAAGATTAAAATTACGATAAAGAAATTTATCTAGAAAGGAGAAAATTATGGCTAACGACCTTAGACTAACTAGAAACGTTGGTATTATGGCCCACATTGATGCTGGAAAGACAACAACTACTGAAAGAATTTTGTTCTACACTGGTAAAACACATAAAATCGGTGAAGTTCACGACGGTAGTGCAACAATGGACTGGATGGCTCAAGAACAAGAAAGAGGTATCACAATTACTTCTGCTTGTACAACTTGTACATGGAAAGGTCATAAGATTAACATCATTGATACCCCAGGACACGTAGACTTCACAGTAGAAGTTGAGCGTTCACTAAAGGTTCTTGATGGTGCTGTTCTTGTACTTAGTGCTCGTGATAAGGTACAACCTCAAACTGAAACAGTTTGGCGTCAAGCTACAAAATACAAAGTTCCTGTAATTATTTACGTAAACAAAATGGATAGAGACGCAGCTGACTTCTTCGCTTGCGTAGAATCAATTGAAAAGAGATTAAAGACAAAGGCTCTTGCTATTCAAATGCCTATCGGAGAAGCTGATACATTCAGAGGAATTATCGACTTGCTCACAATGAAGGCTGAAGTTTACAAAGATGATATGGGACAAGTTATTGAAATTACTGATATCCCTGCAGAATTTAAAGATAAAGCACAACAACTTCATGATGAAATGGTAGAAAAAATCGTTGAAACAGACGATGCTCTTTTAGAAAGATATTTTGAAGGAGAGGAAATCTCAATCGACGAATTAAAGAAAGCTATTAGGAAAGCAACAATTTCTAAAGCTCTTACACCTGTTCTTTGCGGATCATCTTATAAGAACAAAGGTGTTCAAATGCTTTTGGATGCTATGGTAGAATATTTACCATCACCACTTGATATCGATCATATCACAGGAATTAACCCTGAAACTGGTGAAACAGAAACAAGAGCTCCAAGCGAAGATGCTCCATTTGCTGGTCTTGCATTCAAGATTATGACAGACCCATTCGTAGGAGGATTAACATTCTTCCGTGTATACAGTGGTGTACTCAAAGCTGGAACATACGTTTACAACTCAGTAAACGGAAAAACAGAACGTGTTGGACGTCTTATTCGTATGCACGCTAACACACGTCAAGAAATTACAGAAGTAGGAGCTGGAGATATCGCAGCTATCGTTGGACTTAAGGATACAATCACAGGCCACACTCTTTGTGATGAAAAACATCCTATCCAATTGGAAAGCATGGACTTCCCAGAACCTGTTATCCAACTTGCTATCGAACCAAAAACAAAGGATATGCAAGAAAAAATGGCTCTCGCACTTGCAAAACTTATGAGAGAAGACCCTTCATTCAGAGTTTCAACAAACCAAGAAACAGGTCAAACTCTTATTGCAGGAATGGGAGAACTTCACCTTGAAATTATCGTAGATAGATTACTTAGAGAATTCAAAGTAGAAGCTAATATCGGACAACCTCAAGTTTCTTACAGAGAAACAATCAAGAAAGCTGTTAAGAACGTTGAAGGTAAATTCATTCGTCAGTCTGGTGGTAAGGGACAATATGGTCACTGCGTGATCGATATGGAACCATTGCCAGCTGGTAGCGGATATGAATTCGTTGATAAGACAGTTGGTGGATCTATTCCAAAAGAATATATTCAACCTGTTAACAACGGAATTGATGAAGCTAGAAAGAATGGTGTTGTAGCAGGATACGAGACAGTTGACTTTAGAGTAACAGTTACTGACGGATCATACCACGAAGTAGACTCATCTGAAATGGCATTTAAGATTGCCGGATCTATGGCATTCCAGAACGCTTGCAAGCTCGCTGATCCAGTACTACTCGAACCTATTATGAAAGTTTCAGTAGAAGTTCCTGACGACTACCTTGGAACAGTTATGGGTAACTTAACATCTCGTCGTGGTGTACTTACAGGAAACGAGTCTGCTAACGGAGTTCAAATCGTTAACGCTGAAGTTCCACTTGCTGAAATGTTCGGATATGCAACTGACCTTCGTTCACAAACACAAGGAAGAGGAACATATGTTATGGAACCTCTTAAATATCAAGAAGTTCCTCGCTCAATCGCTGAAAAAGTTAAAGGCGAAAGAGCTAAAAAAGACTAATTGTATTTGACCGGGGAGGGGCAACCCTCTCTTGGAAAAATAATTTTTGAAAAAGTGTGTTAAATCACTTTGAAAAATTAAAAAAGTATGCTAAAATACAAGAGTAAAACTAAAAAAGGAGATTTTTAAAAAATGGCAAAAGAACAATTTGACAGAAGCAAAGAACACGTTAACATTGGTACTATTGGACACGTAGACCATGGTAAAACAACATTAACAGCTGCTATCTGCCGTGCTTCAGCTATGAAAGGATTAGCTGACGCTATGAAATATGATGAAATCGATAAGGCACCAGAAGAGAAAGCTAGAGGAATCACAATTAACACAGCTCACGTTGAATATCAAACAGCTAAACGTCACTATGCTCACGTTGACTGCCCAGGACACGCTGACTACGTTAAGAACATGATTACTGGAGCTGCTCAAATGGACGGAGCTATCTTAGTAGTTGCTGCTACTGATGGACCAATGCCTCAAACAAGAGAACACATCCTTCTTGCTAGACAGGTTGGTGTTCCATATATCGTTGTATTCTTGAACAAGGTTGATCAAGTAGACGATCCTGAATTACTTGAACTTGTAGAAATGGAAGTTAGAGACCTTCTTACAGAATACGGATTCCCTGGTGACAAGACACCTATTATTAAGGGATCAGCTCTTAAAGCTAACGAAGCTTGCGACAGAGGAGATGTAAACAGCCCAGACCTTAACTGTATTTGGGAATTACTTGACGCTGTTGACAACTATATCCCAGCTCCAAAGAGAGATACAGACAAACCTTTCTTAATGCCAATCGAAGACGTTTTCACAATCACAGGTCGTGGAACAGTTGCAACTGGTAGAGTAGAAAGAGGTGTTGTTCGTATGAACGATACAGTTGAAATCGTTGGTATGGGAACACAAAGACAAACAGTTATTACTGGTGTAGAAATGTTTAGAAAACTTCTTGACGAAGCTAGAGCCGGAGATAACGTAGGTCTTCTTCTTAGAGGAATTCAAAGAACAGATATCGAAAGAGGACAAGTTCTTTGCAAACCAGGTTCAATTCACCCACACACAAAATTCACTGCTCAAGTTTACGTATTGAAGAAAGAAGAGGGTGGACGTCACACACCATTCTTTAATGGATATAGACCACAATTCTACTTCAGAACAACAGACGTTACTGGAACAATCGAATTAGAGAAAGGCGTTGAAATGGTTATGCCTGGTGATAACGTTAAGATGGAAATCACTCTTATCACACCAATTGCTATCGAAGAAGGACTTCGTTTCGCTATCCGTGAAGGCGGAAGAACAGTTGGATCAGGTGTTGTTTCAACAATCATCGAATAATTTTAGAAAAAGAAAGCGATTCGCGTCGTTTCTGTCACTTTTCCCAGACAGTCATTTACGGGGTTGTAAACTCCTGCCTGGGAGAAATGCCGAGCCTAGCGACTCGCCTTTTTTTTCTAAAATTAAAATAACTAGCGCGAGCCAATGGCTCTTGCTCAGTTTATCGCCGCATAAATCAATTCTTTTTCAGTATTTTCTCCGTTTCAGAACCTCCGATGAGTGAACTCTACCGGGAACCTGAAACAAAGAAACTACAAGAAAAATCTTTTGATTTCTGCTGTCATAATTCTATGAAAAAGGATAATTTTCGTATTATCCTTTTTTTGTTTAAAATACATTCAATTTAAAAGCACCGAGCCTAGCGACTCGCCTTTTTTTTCTAAAATTAAAATAACTAGCGCGAGCCTCAAAAGTTTGCATAGCTTTGTTTCTAGCATTCAGTTCAGACAGTTACATAGGTCACTATGCGCCTGCCTGAACTGACTGCAGAGCCTGATTTTAGAAAAAAATTAAGCGATTCACATTGTTTCTGCTGTCCCCCTCTGAAAATCATTTAGAGAACTAAACTCATTCCAGAGGAGAACAGCGAGCCTCGTGACTCACTCGATTTTTTATCTAAAATTTTTATATGTGTTTTTATAAAAATCAATCGCAGAGATATGGCAGCAGAAATCAAGAGATTTTTCTTGTAGTTTCTTTGTTTCAGGTTCTCGATAGAGGTTCCTCATCGGCGGTTCTGAAACAGAGAAAATACTGAAAAAGAATTGATTTGTGCGGTTATGCGAAGCAAGGGGCCATTAGCCCCGCGCTAGCAAAAAGTTTACAACCCCGTAAATGACTGTCTGGGATAGACAGCAGTAAACAACGCATAGCGAAGCTTTTATGGATTATACATTGGGGGGTTGTTTTTTTCAACCCTCTTCCTCACATTCATCGTCTCAGCTTCCGTCACTATTTGAGGTGGAATGAATTTTACTTTATTTTCTGGAAGAGTTATTCCTTCGGAAACTTCTTCAGTCCCTTCCATAATTATTCCTTCTTGAGGATAGTAAAAGTCATGACGCACTTCTTTTTCACTAAGGAGCTCACCATCTTTCAAATATTGAACGTAGGCTTTGGATTCGTAGCCTTCTTGAGGATACTTAACACGATAGTACTCACCCTTATAAACGATGTAGTTTGAATATTCTTCGTTCGTGTCTGGAACAATTTTATCCCCATTGTGTGGCAGGATTTTCACAAGTTCTGCGCGAGTTCTAATTTCCTCGCCGTCCGCAAGTTTGTTCCCATAAATTTCAACTATGATTTCAGTGTCCGTTCCATATGTTTTGATGTAAATTGGGCTATCCATATTGTTTACAAACACCATGTCAGAAACTCCTTCCGAAACCATGGCGTCTAGCGAAAGAGGCACATAAGATGCTGGAAGTGAATGATGAGATGCTTCAACAACGTCAATTCCTGAAAGAAGCAGTGCGTTGTAAAGCGTCGTTGATGCTTGGCACACTCCCCCGCCTACGCCTTCCACGTACGCCCCATTTAAGATAATGTTTGCTTTTTTAAATCCATTTTCTTCCGTCCTTGGGCCAGTCGTTTCGTTGAAAGAAACTTTTTGCCCTGGTGCAACAACCATTCCATTGAAACTACTAAGCGCACGCTTAACATTGTTTTTTCTGTTGTTTGTTGACTTTGAATAATTAGTTGAAAATTTGCTTCTTAGTCCAAGCTTAGATAAAATTGCCTCTTTATCAACCTCCGTGACTAGCTCCGTCGTTGGGATTTCTACTTGCGCAGTTTTGCTTGTCGCTAACTGCTCATCAATCTCTTGGATAAGCTTTTCCTTGTCAACTTTTATATCATTTTTTGCTGGAATTAGATCAAACTTTTGTTCGCTGTCAGGATTGAAAACAACCTCCGCCGGCGCGCTATCCTGTTCAATTTCTGCCACGACATCATCTATTTTACTTTCGATGCCACCAAGCACCGATTTATATGACACATTGAAGGCAAGCCCTTCTTTTTTTACTTTGTTTTTTATCTTTCTTTTCTCAAAAAAGTTTCCTGACTGACCATACTCAATTGCTTCATGCACTTTTTTATCAATATCTGTTGCTATTTCAAAATCAGAGCCTGCAAAAGTCCAATTCTTGTCTTTATAACTTAAATTCAAAGATATCTCATCTCGCACATTAAGCAGATTGTATGCCACAACGTTCTCGGCCTGCCTTTCTGTCAGTCCTGAAACGTCAATTCCATTTATCGTGGTGTTATCCATAAACGTTTTGTTTGAATTAAAATTATCAATAAATGCAAATTGACTAACAAGTAACGTTGCCACAGAAAAAACGCCCACTCCAAATAGCCAGAGCACCACGCTCTTTTTACCTTTTTTCTTTTTAGTTTTTTCTTCTTCTTTCATATCTTAACCTCGAACTTATTATGCGAAAAAAGAAGAAAAATATGTAATTTTACTAGCGAAATGGTGTTGCCTCTTTTGAAGAATAAAAAAAGAAGCATTATTTCTCAATAATACTTCATTTTCTTTTCAATTTCTTTCAGAATTGTTTCTTTGTCATTGCTATATTTCCCTTCAAATATATCACTTAGCACCATATTTAAAACAACATCATAACTCTTTTTTGGAAGACTTGGGAAATTGTTTGCGATATCTCTATAAGATATTTTTAAATCTGCAATTCTTACAACAACTTTGTGTGAAATTATGTATTTGTAGAAAAAGTTGTATCTTGCAGCAAGTCCCTTTGATTTTAAATTCAAAATTTCCAAAATACGCTCGAAATTATCAAAGTATTTTGAGAAATATAACTTGTTTGGTATCCTATTTAATGCATCGTAGTATCCAGAAATGATGTTTACAATTTCTTCCTTTTTCTTCTTGTTGATTTGCAACTGATCAAGCACTTTGTTTAAGAAATATGATATGCTTGCTGGCTTTTCTGCGTCAATTACATCAATTAAAAGACCCAAATATTTTGTAATTTCTTTCTTAACCATGTTTGGTCTTAATTTTTCAAACCTTACACCAAAGAATTTCCATGCTCTAAGTTTATTCAAGGTCTTAATAGCTTTCAGATATGCGTTTTTATCGCAAACTCCCACAAAAGAAGAATCACAAATTTTGATTAGCTCTCTTGAAATGCTAACGCCTGAAATATTTGCAAGGTTTGAAATATTTTTGACTGCAGCGTTAAACGTATCTTTGCTGATTTTAAAGTTGAGCTCGGCAGCAATTCTCACCATTCTCAAAATTCTTATTCCGTCATCTGCAAGCACTTCATTTGGATTTTTGACACATCTGATTGTCCTTTTCGATATATCTCTTATTCCATTGCAAAAATCAAAGAACTGCTCTGTTTTAATGTTGTAATAAATTGCGTTAACGCTAAAATCTCTTCTTAGGGCGTCCTCTTCGATAGAATCTATAAATTCAACTGTCCTTGGCTGTCTTTTTCCTCCAGCATCGTAAACTTCTCTGCGAAGAGTGGCATAGTCAAAAGACTTCCCGTTACACAAAATCTTTGCTGTTCCCAAGCTAGAGTTTTTAAACTTAAGCTCATATTCTGTCCCCTCAAAATACTTTTCAAGCTCATCAAGGGTAAGCGCTGAACATAAATCTATATCATCATTGTCGATATTCATAAGGTGGTTTCTCACCTTTCCGCCGACAACATATAAATCAGCTGGCAATCTACCAGCTAACTCCTCCAAATGCTTTGGTAACTGTAACTTTTCAATCTCGTTCATGTTTATAGCATAGACTATTTTGCTTTCGTTGTCAACTTTTTATTTATTAATTTTGATTTTATATAATATTTTTTATTTAATATGTAATATTATTTATTTGACAATAATGTCCATTTATTCTATAATTACAAAGACGAGTTAAATCGAAATTTTGGAGAAAAAATGACTAGGAAAAAGAATATTACCGTTGAAATTGTGCGATATTCCCCCGAAGCTGAGCAAGGATTATCGAATGAGCAAGTAAACGAAAGAAAAGAACATCAATTGACGAACAATTCAAAGATAAAATCCTCAAAGACGTATCTTTCAATTTTTGCAAAAAATATTTTCACATATTTTAACCTTATTTGGGCTGTGATTGCCATCGCTCTTCTATGTGTGAAAGCTTATCAAAACTTACTATTCTTAATCGTCATTGTTCTCAATACAACAATCGCTATTGTTCAGGAAATTAAAGCTAAACGAACAGTTGAAAAGCTATCCATGGAGACAGCTCAAACTGTTAAAATAATAAGAAATTCAGAGCAAATATGCACTACTCCAGATGACATTGTTTTGGACGACATTTTGATTTTAGAAAATGGGGATCAAATCCCAGCTGACTGTATTATTTTGAAAGGAAATGTTGAAGTAAATGAAAGTTTGCTCACAGGAGAGTCTGTTCCCGTAAAAAAGAGCAAAAACGCAAACCTATTTTCAGGAAGCTTCCTTATTTCAGGAAAATGCTATGCTCGTGTGGACAAGGTTGGAAAAGATAACTACATCCAAACACTCGCTTCAAAAGCAAAGCAATTTAAAGCACCAAAATCTAACCTTTTCAAGGACTTAAACAAGCTAATAAAATACATCGGAATTGCAATGATTCCACTTGGAGTCGCAACAGCTGTCAAAGAGTGGTTTGCGAGCTACGACGTCACAACTGTTGTAACACAAACTAGCGGAGCTATCACAGGAATGATCCCTGCTGGAATGTTCCTTCTTATCACTATTGCACTATCTGTCGGAGTTGTCAAGCTTGCCAAAAAGAAAACCCTTGTCAAGGATATCTATTCAATTGAAATGCTGGCAAGAACAGATGTTTTATGTTTGGACAAGACTGGGACAATTACTGACGGAACAATGAATGTCAATGAATTTATAAACCTTTCTAAGAAGAGCGATGAAGAAGTTTCAAACATTATCGCAAATATAAATTCAGCACAAAATTCCTCAAATTTAACCTCTGCTGCTCTCATAAAACAGTTTGCAACAGCACAAAATTTAAAGGTTGACAATGTTGTAGAGTTCTCATCTGCTAGAAAGTTCTCTGTAACGAGCTTTACAAATGGAAAAACCTATTATCTTGGAGCTCCAACTTTCGTCAATGCAAAAATGAGCAAGGAGCAAAAAGAGATTCTTAATCAAAAAATGCAAGACGGATATCGCGTGCTTGCAGTTACCGAATCATCAAGCAAATACAATGAGAAAGACGGGCCAAAATCGGAAGAACTTCTTGCCTTTATAGTAATCGAAGACCACATCCGCGAAGAGGCAAAGGGCACAATCGACTGGTTCAAGAAAAACAACGTTGCAATTAAAATTATCTCCGGAGACGATCCACTAACTGTATCGAAAATTGCTCAAAGAGTGGACGTTGAAGGCTACGATAAGTATATTTCTCTCGAGGATGTAAGTCTTGAAGATGTTGAAAAATTAGCTGAAAAATACACAGTTTTTGGAAGAGTTTCACCTGAACAAAAATATGTTTTAGTTAAGACTTTGAAAAAACGTGGACACGTAGTTGCCATGACCGGCGACGGTGTTAATGACACACTAGCATTGAAAGAAGCAGACTGCTCTATCGCTATGGCTGAAGGAAGCGAAGTAGCTAGAAACATATCAAAGCTTGTACTTTTGGACTCAAATTTTGCCTCACTTCCAGCCGTTGTTAAGGAAGGCAGACAAGTTATCAACAACGTGCAGAAATCTTCTACACTCTTCCTTATGAAGACTCTATTTACAATCCTTCTTTGTGTGGCTACACTCATACTCAATAGAAGCTATCCATTCCAACCAAAGAACCTATTCCTAGTTGAATTATTTGTAATTGGAATTCCATCATTCCTGCTAACATTTGAACCGAACACGAAGCTTATTCAAGGAAATTTCATTCCGCAAGTTCTCAAAAAGTCCATTCCTCGAATGGCTGTGATGTTCATTGGTGTCTTAATCTCAATGTTCGCGCTTTCGTCTACAACTATGATTGAGGCTGAAACGCTCCAAGTATTCACAATTACTTTCGTTGCTTTCTTAAATTTAATTTGGCTCTGCATCCCAATGACATGGTACAGAGGCATAATCGTAGCATTATCCGGCGGACTAATCTGCGGATCAATTCTATTGCTCCCTGAAATGTTCGGCGTTGCAACAATTTCTCAAATGAGCGTATTTGATCCCCTAGTTTGGATTACATTCGGCTCGATTCTAGCTGGCGTAATTGTTGTGATAGTTCTCTATGAACTTATTCTCTTCCTTATAAGAAAAAATAAAGAAAAAGTCAAAGCTGTCGAGACAAAAGCCTTGCAAGAAAGCTCTAAAACAGAAACAGAAGATGTTCAAGGTAGCTTAAAAGAAGAAGTAGAAAAAACTGAGGATTTAGAAAACAAAAAATAAAGAATAAAAAACAAAAAAAATAACGGGATTTCCGTTATTTTTTTTCGTTCAATTTACTTATCTAAGTTTGTGTAAAACTCGTTCAATTTGTAGGTATTTCCCTTTAATTTTACTTGTGCGTAATAATTTCTTGAACCTTCTGTGTATCTTAGATACATAGACATGTCCTGTATTTTATTTTCGCTTGAAAGAGCAAATGTTACTTGAGTAAAATTAATTGAATTGTTTGAGTTATAAATTGAGTAATATGTCTTTCCGTCCTTTTTAACTAATGTAACAGGATTCTCTTTGAAAAGGAATGTTACATAGTTTCCAGAAGTAACTTCTGAAGGCAAACTTGTTACACTTTTGTCCTCAATAATTTCATAGTCTTGCAAGTTGTTTGAGAATAATCCAGTCAAAACTGATACTTTAAATGCATTGTCAAACTCACTCATGAACTGACCATATTCTTCATCATTTTTTTCATATTGAATTGATGATGAACTGTTAAAGTAGAAACTTGTTGGATTGTTTACAACTGTTGGTCTTAAATCAACAGTAATACACGCCATGAGTATAATTGCCAAAGCAATTAAGAATACAATTCCAAGAGAAATGGAAGAAATAATTATCTTTTTTCTCTTATTCTTCTCTGCAATTTGTTCAGCGTATGTTTTTTCAATTATTTTTTCCGTCATTTGCATCCTCTCCTTCTTTCTTTTCTTTTGGTTTTCTCACTCTCTTAGTTTTTTGCTCTTCTTTTTTCTCTTCCTTAACCTCAGCTACTTGCTTTTCGTCTGCTTTTGTTTCCGTTTTAACTTTGTTTCTTGCCATAATTTCTTTTTCTTTGAGGTTTAATTCATTGATAAGGAGCTCATATTCTTCCTTAGTGATAATCTTTGCATCAAGGAGTCTTTGTCCTTCAAGGACCTTATTTCTTAAGGCGAAAAGTTCTTCTTTTTGCTTGTTTTCCTCAATAGCTTTTGCCTCTTTCTCTTTTTGAGTCTTTTCTTTTTCAGTTAGATATGCGATTATCTCATCTTTAGACTTTCCAGCAATAAGCATATCAATCTCTTCTTTGTAAATTGTCTCTCTTTCAAGAAGCAATCCAGCCATTTCGTGTAACAATTTCATATTGTCCTGTAAAATTGCCTTTGCTCTCTTGTAGTTTTGAGCAAGGATTGAACGAACTTCTTGGTCTGCATCTGCAATGATTCTTTCTGAGAAAGCATTTCTTGTTTGATAATCTCTTCCAATGAAGACTTGGCTGTCACTATCTAGAGAAATAAATCCAAGTTTTTGGCTCATTCCCCAATCAAACACCATTTTGTGAGCCATGCTTGTTGCATGTTGGATATCACTTGAAGCCCCTGTTGTTATATCTTTCAAGATAAGCTCTTCAGCGATTCTTCCACCCATGCACATTGCAATTTCATCCATCAATTTGCCATATGTTACATAGTTGTTGTCGTTTTCTGGACGAGATAATGTGTATCCACCAGCGCTTCCTCTTGGAATAATTGAAACTTCTTGAACTTCTTCGCAGTTTTCAAGCATTTTTCCAAGGATTGCATGTCCTGATTCGTGATAAGCAGTCAGTTTTCTCTCAGCTGGAGTAACAAGTCTACTCTTCTTTTGAGGTCCCATGATTACTTTGTTGATTCCTTCTGTAATATCGGTCATAGTAATCTTTGGTCTTCCCTCACGTGCTGCTAAGATTGCTGATTCATTAAGCATATTTTCAATATCTGCACCTGTAAATCCTGTTGTAAGTCTTGCAAGTGTCTTAAAGTCTACGCTTTCATCCAAAGGCTTGTTCCTAGCGTGAATCCTCAAAATTCCTTCTCTTCCCTTGACATCTGGAACATGAACATAGATTTGTCTGTCGAATCTGCCTGGTCTAAGAAGAGCTGGGTCTAAAACGTCACTTCTATTTGTTGCTGCGAGCACGATTATTCCCTCGTTAGGTTCAAATCCGTCCATTTCTACAAGCAATTGATTAAGAGTTTGCTCTCTCTCGTCATTTCCTCCGCCAAGCCCAGCACCTCTTTGACGACCAACTGCGTCGATTTCGTCGATAAATACAATACATGGCTTGCTCTTCTTTGCTTGTTCAAATAAATCTCTTACTCTTGAAGCACCAACTCCGACGAACATTTCAACGAAGTCTGATCCGCTGATTGAGATAAATGGAACGTTGCTTTCGCCGGCTACAGCTTTTGCAAGCAATGTCTTTCCTGTTCCTGGTTGGCCTACAAGTAAAACTCCCTTAGGGATTCTTGCTCCCAAAGCAGTGAATTTCTTTGGATTCTTCAAAAATTCAACAATTTCTTGTAATTCAGCTTTTTCTTCGTCAGCTCCAGCAATATCATCAAACTTAACTTTTGTGGCATTTGTCAATCTTCCTTTGCTCTTTCCGAATGACATTGCACTCTTATTTCCGCCAGCCATTGCTCTAATCATGAAGTACAACGCAGCGAAAGTAATTAGTGTGAAGATAATCATTGGGAGATATTCTCTCACCCAAGATGTTCTTACATTTGCAACGTCATATGAGATGTTTGCTTCTTCAAGTTGATTTTCCAAAGCGATAAGTTCTTCTGCTGTTGTGTATTCAAAGTAATAATCTGAAACATTTGGGAATTTCTTTTCATTCTTTGAGTCTTCAATTAAAACATATGCATATCCATTTTTGAAATAAACTTTCACGGCCTTTTGAGTTTCAACCTCTTCTGTATTTGGATTATCATAAGTTCCAGCAACTAACGCTGAGAAATCGCTCTTGTCAATTCGCATTCCTGGGCTTGTAGTATCCACGAAAAGTAGGCAAATAAGCAAGATAGCAAGTACAAGCACAATGATGTACGAAAACTTAAATTTATTTTTGTTCTCTTCCAAAACAATAACCTCCTAAATCTGTTTTATTATACTTCAATATTTTATTCTATGAGTTCAAAATAGAAAATATATGTATATAATAAGTCTTAATACATCGTTATTTTATCACAATTTAAAAATACTTGCAACAAATTAAGAGGTATATTTTTGTGTTTTTTAGTCGCCTAATAAGTCGATTTGTATATCAAAAATCACTTTTTCCAAAAAATCGTCCTTATTTTGAAGCGTATCTAAAAACTTTTTGAATTTTCTACGCTCATCTCTGTAAAATTTGTCGTATAAATCTATCACGTCAACTTTATATTCAACTATCCTATCAATCGAGCTTTTTATTTCGCTTTTAATACTTTCTTTGATTAACTCTTTTTCCTCATTTGAAAGTTTATTTACTTCAATGTGTTTTTCTTTTCCGTCATCCAATTCCTGCTTGTCGATATTGACTACTAAATTCAGCTTATATATTGGCTGATTATCTTCCATTGTCACTTTTTGATTGATACTCTTGTTGTCCATATGATAGACTTTGACTTTTCCATCTTGCTGTGTTTTAATATATCCCTCTGTGATATTTTTTTGAAACCAGTTTAACCCAGTTACTTCTTGAGGTGTCATCTTATACACCATTTGGCCATCTTTAAACAGTCTAATTTCACCTGTGTTTTTAATAATCTTTCTGCTCGTTTTAGACTCGCTTTCGGAGTCTCCGCCACCCTGCTGATTTTCCTGCGAAGCCTCCTCTTCATTAAGCTGTAATGTTCCAATGAACGAGCTTTTCATATCGCTATAATATCCGCTGAAAAACACCTCGATTGTAGGCTTGTTAAAATAGATATATTTTGAATCGTAAATCATTAGCTCAGTAATAACATTGCTTGGATTTTCGTTCTTCTCGTGAACCTTTGTTAAAAACTCTTTTGCACTCCCTTCTGTGCCCACAAGAACGGAGCTAAAAGCAAGAGTTTTTTCCTTCACAAAATAGTCTAAAATTTCAACAATATCATCCTGCGCTTCGCTGCCTATTAGAAGGTTTTCTGTGTGATAAAATTCAACAACTTTTCCAAGGCTCAATTCCATTTTTCTAAGTGCCTCGCTGAGACTATCTGCTTCCTCGCTAACAACGTCATAGACCTCAACAAACTCCTTGCTTGCGGTGGGGGTAAAAGATAGGAACGTAACAGAAAATTTATCATCAACTTTATCAACGCCAACTGTTGTTATGATTGCATTTCTGTCGCTCTCTGCAGACTTAGATAAATTCTCTGGAAAGAACATTAAAACTGCAATGAAAAATAACAAAAACACGGAATATGGCTTGATTTTTGATAAAAATCTTTTCATGAACTCTCCTCCTTTTTACGTTTTCCAATTAAGAAAATCGTGCAAATTATAGGAAGAATATATTGTAAAAATAGCGCCATGTATATCCCCCAAGTAGTAGCGGAAAAAATTACTATATCAATAGTTTTAAAGACAGTTGCATAGAGAGTTAAAAAGACTACACTAACAATAAATATACTAAGTTTAAGTGGTGCCTTTGGGATTAATTTTTTAACCAAATCGCAAAGCATATACCCATAAATACAACCTTGACATAACGTCAAAAACATGACCGTTGTAACAGCTATAATATCTAGTCTTCCGATGCTAAAAATTTCTGGCGAAAGAAGAATAATATCTGAAATAGAATTTGAATGCAAAAATCCTGTGTTTGGGAACAGCGAAAGAAATATGAATGTTCCAAAAAGTATTATTCCCATGGTCGATAAAACATAAAGCAAAATTGTTTTTTTTGACTTGTCATCGTACTTGATTTTATCCATGATTAAAAACAAAATTAAGATGTCTCCAAACGAGAACAAATACTTGTAACACGCTGTGAAATAGTTGTGAAAACTTGTATCAAAAAGAATGAGTGGTTCATTGAAATTAAAGAAGGAAATAAGAAGACAAATGAGGCATCCTAAAATAATTGGATAATAGAAAAATTCAAATGTCCTTGCAAGTCCTTTAAATCCTCCAGAAATAACGATTGCAAAAATTGAAATACTGATAACCATAAAAATAAGTTTTTCATCGTTATGATAAATCTGATTTTTAAAATACACACCAGTGACATTAAAATTTAGCAAAAGTTCTAAGAAGAAATAGACTAAAAGCACGATGTATATCAAAATTGCAATCGGCTTTGTGAGCTTATGTGAAAGAATTTCAAAAAAACTTTCATTTCTATATCTATTTTTAAGCGCAAAAAAGATGAAAAGTACTGCTATATCGAGGCAGAACATCGTAAGAAAAACTAATAAAGCATCCCCCCTAGCATATTGAAAAAGCAAGGAAGGAAGAGCCAGTATTTTATTTGCAAAAATTACAATACTCGCAATAATTGCTGTTTGTCTAGTAGTTATACAATCTTTCATTTCTGCCTCGTCTTATTTTTAATATCAAACGACATCGGTCGATGTTTCATTTCTACAAGTGATTTTTTTATCATTGCATCTTTTAAATCCGCCTCTACTCTTGGGCTATATGGAGCAAGATATGGAGCACCATAGGAATCTATTCTGTTTAAATAGTTTACAAGATAGAAAATTCCCGCAACAACGCCATATAGTCCAAAACATCCACCTAGAAAAATGAAAAGAACCTGCAAAATTGTAATTTGAGGTGCCTGCTCGGGCAATGTGTAGACTGCAATTTTTGACAGTGCTATCACAATAACTCCCGGAGGTGAGATAAGGCCAGCATTAACACCGGTATCTCCTAAAATTAGAGCCCCCACAATAGATGTTGCAAGACCTAAGTAGCTTGGAAGACGCAAACTGACCTCGTACAAAATTTGAAACAGCAAGGTTATAAACAAAATCTCAATAAAGGGCGTAAATGGGATCGCCTGCGTTGTATCCGCAATTGTAATCAAAAACTTTGTTGGAATAACGTTGTAATGAAAAAGCCTAAGCGCCAAATATGCTCCCGATGCCACAACTGAAAGAATATACCCAAACAAACGGATTATTCTTATGTAAGTCGCATAGTGGTTGCTTGTATAATAGTCATTGCTGTTTTGCATATCCTCAAAGAAAATAAATGGAAGTGTCAAAACAATTGGTGAGCCGTCTACAAGTATCGCAACTCTGCCCTCCAAAATTTTAGCTGCCACAATATCCGGCTTTTCGGCGTTTCCAATCTGTTTAAATAAAGATTTTGGATAGTGTTCTAAATATTTTCCTATGTAATAGGCGTCGATAACTCCATCTATGTCAATCTTTTTCAGCTTTTTCTCTATTTCACTGACAACGTCCTTGCTTGCAACACCGTCAAGATATGTGACACAGACTTTTGTTTGAGAATATCTCCCAACTGTAAAATCCTTCATAACAAGCTTTTCGGAGTAAAAACGCCTTCTAAGTAATGTAATATTTGTCTTAATATCCTCTGTAAAGCCCTCTCTAGGACCTCTGATAACAGGAGATGTCGGAGGTTCTGTCGGCATACGCATGATAAACTCTTCTATGTCAGCACTGACAAATTTATTTTCATTTCCAAGCAAAATCACGACGTTGCCGTTTAATACTTTAGATAAAACATCCTTTTCTTTTATTTCTTCAACAACATTGTTGATTATAATTCTATTTACTAATTTTTCGGCAGTAATTTCTCCCTCATATTCCTTGATTGGCTTATAGATGTTATCGCTAAAAAGAGTTTCATTTGTCATACTTTTTATGAAAATCATCCCTATTTTTTGACCATTTTTATCAAAAATGCGAGAAGCTACGTCCTGACTGTTATGTAGTTTCTTCTTTATCTCTTCAATTTTCTTTTCTACATCAAAAAACATACTACCTCTTTTTCGTAGTATGTTTATTTTATTTTTAATTATCCACTAAATCACGTCAATATATGTTACTTTTCCCGTATACTTATTATATATATCGCTTGGAAGTGGTCTAACGCCTATTTTTGTCTCCCCGTTATATACATAGTCGATATTGCAAGTTATTCTTCTTCCGCTAACCTCAAATTGTGTTATTGTATATGCTTTCTCTCCCAAATACAGCTTGAAACAATTAAATAAGTCTTGTACTGTAATTGTCAAAGTTGCAGTTGATTTTGTAAAGTTCATTGTTATAATAGGAAGAATTTCATGCACAATCGTTACATCTTTTAACTTATTGGAACTTATACTTGTGAGATAATTCTCGTTAGACGAACCAGCAAAAACAAATATTTCGCTTAATCCCCCAGTTAGTTTATCCAATGCGTAAGTCGTTTCCGTCGTTCTTACTTTAAGTATTTCGTCTTTATGGCTATAACAGATTTCATAAAATTCTGCGTCATTAATTTTATCCCATGTAAGTATTCCATTCTCAATCTTCACCTGTGGAGCTGCGAGATACTTAACTGCTTTCCATTCCACTTCTTTTGAATAAAAGCTATTTCCACCCTCAAGTTCTCCGTTAACTGCTACAGAAACCATATAGGTCTTCCCGACTTCTACCCCAACACTAATTACGCTCTCATCATATTCTAGGAGATTTTGGTCGGATTTAATGTAATATTCCGTTCCACCCTCTTTAAATTTGAATGTATAGCCATATCCCTTTGAAGCTTGAGTTGTAGAAAATGTAACATGCCCGTTTTCAACGCTTATCTTAACTTCATCTGGAGATGAGTCTTTAAGATTCAAAACGCACATCAAAACAATGCTCACGACAGTAATTGTCCCAAGCAAAACCGCTAACAATATTTTAATCCACTTTTTGTCTTTCATTTTCATATATAGTATATATCAAAAAAATTTTTTTTCAAAATAAAATATCGTTTTTTTTGCATTTTGATATTGACAAAATAAATCAAGTATGATAGAATATCGGCAGAGTATGGAGGAAGAAAAAATGATAGATTTCAATCAATTAAGTTCATTAACACTTACATCTTTAATTTTGGCTATTACTTTCACAGTTTTAGCAGTAGCAGGAATCTTCTTTGTAATCTATAAGAAAGATACCTTGAAAAACGCTTGGGGCAAATTCACTTGCCTTGGAGCATTACCTTTTGTTGCATTAGCAATGTGGTTACTTGCTGGACTCAGCATCACAAAAACTTTTGCCAACGAAGAAGCTTTGGCAATCATCATCTCAATGGTTGTTGCAGCTGCAGTTGTTGCAATTGTATACTTTGTAGCAAAAGCAATCGAAACATCTCCAAAGAGAGCTGAAAGAAAGGCTGTTAAAGAAGATGAAAAAAGCAAGGAAGAATTAGTTGAAGACCTTGCAAAAGTTGAAGAAGATTTATCTAATTTAAAAGGGATCATCGATGACGTTATCGAAGAGCCAGCTGAAGAAAAAGTTGAAGAAGTAGCTGAAACACCTGCGCAAGAAGTTGTTGAAGAAAAAAAAGAAGTTGCAGAAGAAGTTGCTCCTGAAACAGCTGAAGAAACAACAGAGGAAGTTGCTACAGAAGCAACAGAAGAAACTACTGAAGAAGCAGCTGCACCTGTAGAAGAGCAAAACGAAAAGCAAGTTACTTTTGATGACATCATTGCTGAATTAGTAAAAGAAAACACAAACACAGTTGAAACGGGAAAACATGAAGAAGCTCCAGTTGAAGCTCCAGTTAAAGCTCCAGTTGAGGAAGCTGCTGTAAAAACTCCAGCTGAAGAACCTGTTGTAGAAGCAGAAGTTGTTGTAGAAGAAGTTAAAGAAGAGCCAAAGGCTGAAGAAGCTGCTCCAGTTGTTGAAGAAGTTAAACCTGCTCCAAAGAAAAGAGGCAGAAAACCAAAGAACAAAGAAGCTGAAGCTACAGAAGTTAAAGCTAAACCAGCTGCTGAAGAAAAGAAAGAAACTCCAGCTGAAGAAGAATCAGATTTTATCAAATCATTGAACGAAATCCTTGGTCAATTAGAAAACGGATCAAAGAATTAATTTAAAAAAATAAAAGCTCAATCTCAGATTGAGTTTTTTTATTTGATTAAAAGATAAAAAATCTGTGTTTATGAAAACTTTTCTTAATCAAAATTTCTATTCTACTTCTCTTCTTCCCTTTTCTATTTTCTAACAAAAAAATAATGCTAAACAAAAAGCAGATAAGACAAAGAAAAAAGAGGCAATTTAAAACCTCTTTTTATTTTTCATTAAGCATTTCTTCCTGGGACTTTGATGTCTTGTTCTTTGTCAACACTTGTGAATGTTTGCTTTGTTGTACATGAGGTTACTGCATTAAATCCAGCTGCCTTCCCGCTCAACTTCTCTATTCTTGTCACTGAGTACATCTTTCCAGTTTTGATATTAATCTTATAGACCATTTCTAATCCAGTGTAATTGATATCTGTCATCTGGCCAGTTGATCCAAAAAATTCTTTAACATTTTTTGAAAGATTCTTTACATCATAGATAACCTTAATTTCTCTGTAATTTCCAGATGTTTTGTCAGAATAAATTGTATCTTTTTTTGTTGTCTTAACTGGAAAGCTATCGCCATAAAGAACTAACCACTTATTCATTCCATCGGCATATGACATCTCGTTATATTGTAAAGATGATGCATCATAGGTCATTGCGTCTTTATTGTAATTTGCTGTTGAACCATCAATAAATTTATCATTGTCTTTATCTGTGTAGTAGAATTGGAAGAAATTTTGTGTTTGATCTGCTCCAATTTCTGAATAAGTGCTCCATAGATAAGTTTCTTGTAAAGATTTGTTTCCGCTTCTTGTGATCTTCCCTTTACTGTACTGAGGGACTGTAATCTTAGCACCAACAGCATCTGCTGTATTCAAGCAAGTTTGTGTATATGTGCTGCTATATCCTTTCCCGCTATACAATAGCTTAACTGAATAATCAATAAGATCAATAGCTTTATAATATTCAAATCCGTCGTCTTCATCTTCGTCGTCGCTATCATCTGGATCTTCTGGGTCAATTGGATCGTCGATTGGGTCATCAATTGGATCTTCAATCCCTGGGTCATCAATCTGACCTTGGTTAGTCGAATTTCCTCCGCCTACAATTAACGGAAAAGCAACGCAACAGGATACTATTGCGATTAAACCTACTACAATTATATTATATCTGAGTTTTTTAAACTTCATTTAATTATTCCTCTAAAATTCACAGATATTATAACACACATTTCTCCCATTGTCAACCATTTATTATGCATAATTATACATTTTTATAAATATTGTTACAAATTTTGCATATTATTACATAATATTCAAAAATCCTCGAAAATATGTCCGTTATACAAAAAGAATATTTGTGTATAGGCCTTTAAAAAGAAAGCTATATCTTCGTTTTTTTCAGATAAACAAAATACTTGGGACTGCTATTTCTAAAAAAACACCCTACTATAAAAGTAGGATGCTCTCTTTATTTACAAATGATGTTCACAATTCTTCCAGGAACTACAATTTCTTTTACAATCTGTTTTCCAGCAAGAAGAGAAGAAATTTTGTCGTTTTTCTTTACTTCTTCAAGAACTTTTGCATTATCCCAAGTAGTGCCGATGTCCATTCTTGTGATTATCTTGCTGTTAACTTGAATAGCCATTTCTACGCTATCTCTAGCAAGATACTTCTCGTCATATGTTGGCCACTTTGCATAAGCGATTGATTCTTTATGTCCCAAAACTGTTGACCAAATCTCTTCTGTGATAAATGGTGCAACTGGGTTAAGAAGTTTAATAAAGTTTTCTGCATATTCTCTTGGGAATACATCTTCTTTATATACAGCATTGATAAAGATCATCATCTGGCTTATTGCTGTGTTGAAGTTAAGAGTTTCATAGTCAGTTGTAACCTTCTTAACTGTTTCATGATATACTCTATCCAAGTTTGCATTTGGCTTGTCTTGGATTTTGTTTTCGTCGTTATATAATCTCCAAACTCTGTCCAAGAAACGCTTTGAGCCGTCTATGTTCTTCGTGTTCCAAGGCTTTGCATCTTGCAATGCACCCATAAACATTTCATAAAGTCTGAGTGTGTCTGCTCCAAATTCAGCTACAATGTCATCAGGATTAATGACATTTCCTCTGCTCTTACTCATTTTCTCGTTGTTTTCGCCAAGGATCATGCCTTGATGAACTAATTTTTTAACTGGCTCCGCATATGGAACAAGTCCTTTATCATAGAGATAATTATTGTAGAATCTTGAATACAACAAGTGTCCAACTGCGTGCTCTGCCCCGCCGATATATAGGTCAACTGGCATCCAGTGTTTCATAAGTTCATAGTCGCAGAATGTTTCGTCGTTATTTGGATCGATATATCTTAAGAAGTACCAGCTTGATGCAGCAGCGCCCGGCATTGTTGTTGTTTCTCTCTTCCCTTTCATGCCGTCAATTGTTACGTTGACCCAATCTTGATTGTTGTCAAGAGGAGCCTTGCCGTTTTTAGCTTTGTAATCATCTAGAGCTGGAAGGATAAGTGGAAGATCTTTGTCGTCAACAAGTTTTATCGTGCCATCTTCCATATGTATAACTGGAATTGGCTCTCCCCAATATCTCTGACGAGCGAAGATCCAATCTCTAAGTCTATAGTTGACTGTTCTCTTTGCTACTCCGAGTTTAACAAGCTTGTCAGTAATAGCAACCTTTGCCTGTTCAACAGTGAGGCCTGTAAATTCCTCAGAATTCATGAGCTTGCAGCCTTTTCCAAGATAATCCTGCTTTTCAAAAGCACACTTTGAAACATCTCTTCCTTCAATCACTTGAATCATTGGAATGTTGTGTTGGAGAGCAAACTCAAAATCTCTCTGATCGTGCGTTGGAACTGCCATAACAGCGCCTGTTCCATAGGAAGCGATGACAAAGTCAGCGATGTAAACATCGACTTCTCTGCCATTCACAGGGTTAATTGCTTTGATTCCTTCAAGCTTAACTCCTGTCTTTCCTTTATTTAATTCCCCTCTTTCAAGGTCAGATTTCTTTGCCGTTTCGTCAATATATTTTTTTACTTCTGTCCAGTTTTTGATCTTAGATTTCATGCTTGAAACAATATCGCTTTCTGGAGCAAGCACCATGAATGTAATTCCATAAATTGTTTCAATACATGTTGTAAAAATTCTAAATTTTTGTCCAAAGTTTGTCTTAAACTCTACTTCGACACCCTCGCTTCTGCCAATCCAGTGTTTTTGCATTTCAACTGTTGATTGAGGCCAGTCTAAGCCATCTAGTCCCTTCAATAGTTTGTCTGCATATCTTGGAGTGTCCATTGCCCATTGTTTAAGGTTCTTTCTTACAACTGGGAAGCCTCCTCTTTCACTCTTTCCATCAATAATTTCATCGTTTGAAAGAACTGTTCCTAGTTCTTCGCACCAGTTAACTGGCATGTCTTTATATTTTGCGAGTCCGTCTTCATACATACGTTTGAAAATCCACTGTGTCCACTTATAATATGAAGGATCGCAAGTTGATATCATCCTATCCCAATCATATGAAAAGCCGAGCATTTTGAGCTGTCTTGTGAAATTTTCAATACATTGCTCTGTGAATTTTCCAGGGTGATTTCCTGTCTTAATAGCATACTGCTCTGCAGGAAGCCCGAAACTGTCATAGCCCATTGGATGCAAAACGTTGTATCCCTGCATCCTCTTCATTCTTGCAACTATATCTGACGCAGTATATCCTTCTGGGTGACCGATATGAAGTCCTTGTCCGGAAGGATAAGGGAACATATCTAAAACATAATACTTAGGTTTAGAAAAATCTCTTATATCTGTCTTAAAAGTCTTATTATCTTCCCAATATTTACACCATTTTGCTTCTACTTCTTTAAAATTAAACTCTGACATTATTTTCTCCTTAAATTATGCTCCCAGTTTATCATTTTAATCTGTAAAAGTCAATCTAATACATCTATTTTTCAATCAATTCTTCAAAGGTGCAATCGAGTGCTTTTGTTATCTTATAAATATTGCTTAGCGTTGGCTCTTTTACGCCATTCACCCAATATGTAATAGCTGTCGGCGTCGTTTCAATTGCCCTAGCAAGATCCGATTGACTCATTCCCTTTTCACTTAGCATTAATTTTAAATTCTTGGAAAACTCAGCTAAACACATATTTTTATCCTCCTAAACGATTATATCATAATTCTAAAAAATTTGTTGTATTTTTTCGCAAAATCACTTGACATGGCGCTATTTTTTATATATAATAAACAACGTAAAATAAAGTCTTTCCATAGACAGCAAGTGCGAAAGCATAACTTACTAACGTAAACTTGCCGAGGATAAGGTGTATATATAGATTCTTCCAATCTCTATGCCTTTCCTTATGGCGTAGAGATTTTATTTTGCTTGAAACACAAAATTATAAAAAGGAGACAAAGATGAGTGCAAATTTAGAAGCAAAGAAAGTTGTTGTCGAAGAAATTAAAGATAAAATTTCTAAGGCAAAGACAGTTGCTTTTGTGGATTATCGCGGTTTAACAGTTGCAGAAGATACTGCAATGCGTGCTGAGTTCAGAAAGAATGGCTGTGATTACAAAGTTTACAAAAACAGACTTGTTCTTCGTGCTTTGAACGAACTTGGATACACAGGTTGCGAAAGCATTTTCGAAGGAACAAACGCTGTTGCATTTAGTTATAACGATGAAGTTTCAGCTTGCAAAATCCTTGCTGACACAATCGAAAAAACAAAGAAGATGGAAATCAAAGGTGGAGTTACTGACGGAGCTGTTGTTGATGCAGAAATGATCAAAACACTTGCTAGCATCCCATCAAAAGAAGTTCTTCTTACAAAACTTGTATACTTACTACAGAGCCCTGTTCGTGGACTTGCAGTATGCTTAGATCAAGTTGCGAAAGCAAAAGCATAATAATTAAAATAATAAACGAAATAAAAAAATTAAAAAAACAATCAAATGGAGGATAAAAAAATGTTTGATAAAGAAAAATTCTTAGAAGAAATCGAAAACATGACAGTCGTTGAATTAAACGAAGTTGTTAAAGCTATTGAAGAAAAATTTGGAGTTTCAGCTGCTGCTGCTACAGTTGTTGCTGGACCTGCTGCAGGAGCTGCTGCCGCTGCAGAAGAAAAATCAGAATTTAACGTTGTTCTTAAGGAAGTTGGAGCAAACAAAATTGCTGTTATCAAAATCGTTAGAGAAATCACAGGTCTTGGACTTGGAGAAGCTAAAGCTCTTGTTGATGGAGCACCTAAGACAGTTAAAGAAGCTGTTCCTACAAAAGAAGCTAAAGAAATGGAAGCTAAGCTTAAAGAAGCTGGCGCTGTTGTTGAACTTAAATAATTTAAATTTTACTAATAATAATTTGTGTTTCAAAAAAAGCAAGGATCTCTTCCTTGCTTTTTGTTTTTTTATTTGAAAAATTGGCGAACTGCTGCGTTTGCTACTGTTCAGCCCAGACAGTCATTTAGAGAGCTAAACTCCTGCCTGTGCTGAACAGTGAGCCTTGCATTTCATCCAATTTTTCAAATAAAACAATTTGCCGCACGAAACCTCAGGCTGCATCAGCTTTAACCTTTCTGCTGGCATATAGCTGCGATTTAGGATAGTCCATGTACTATCCTTTTTTATTTGTACTAACTTCGCTTGATATAAATAAAATAATAACTTCTTCCACGGGCAGCCATTGACACTTTTCGTTGGTTATTTTATGAACGAAAGTAATATATTCGTAATACGAAGGATATTTGATAGTCTTCAAGTCGAGACTTGCGGCGTACCGGTGTCAATTGACGCTTACTGCGTTTAGATAAAGCTTGTGCAAAGCTCTTGTCTTTGCAACAAACAGCTGTTTTAAATCAAGCTTTTCGCTGTCGTCGAAACTATCTTCGTCGAAGATTATCACTCCGTCGAACTCGAGTCCCTTCGCCGTTTGCACTGTGAGAAGTACAACTTGTAATTCATCGTAGTTGGAGTTCTTTTCGTCGAGAATTTGAAGGTTGCAATCACTGAGGAGCATACTTGCTCTCGCAAGCTCACGCTTATCCTTGCAGATAACTGCTATCGTCTTGTATCCTTTTTCTCGCATCTCTTTTATTTCCTGAAGCACTACATCTCTTGGAATTCCCTTTCTTCTTTCGACCTCTTCGCCGTGTCTTACAACATTGCTTGCTTTGGTCATTCCAAGTTTTTCCAATGTCTTATTCGCCTCTTCCATAATTTCTATCGACGTTCTGTAGCTCTTGTTGAGTGGAAGCTGCGACGAGTTCTCGAAGATGCCAGCTATTTCATCCCAGCTATCTATTGATTGATAGGAGTATAATCCTTGCGCGAGGTCGCCGAAGATTGAGAAATAGGCATTTGGGAATATCTGTCTTAAAACGTAGTAAGCAAAGTAGGAATTGTCCTGTGCTTCATCGATAAAGACGTGTTTTATATTGTCATATTCTCTTATATCTTCTAATTTGTATTGTAAATATATTAGCGGGAACATGTCCTCATAAGAAATCACTCCTCTGTTTAAGTTTTCAAGTGTTTCCTCTTTGAGCGTGACACTCCACTTGTAATTCGTGTATTTTTCTATATGTTTTAGGAGGTTCACATATAGCTTCAGAGGTGTCAGTCCACTTGGCATGAACTTTCTTAAGTACTTCGATAGTCCTTGCCTTTGCAGAGTTCTCATTATGAAAAGCCTTGTGGCAAACGGAACATCCTCATCTTTTAAATTCTGTTCTATCTTATCTGTGAGCTCTGTGTTTATCTTCATGTCGAAGACTACTTTTCCAACCCACGCGTCGAACGAAGGATATAGCCATTTCAGTCGAACTGCCTTGAAGTAATCGTACATTTGCTCTTTGCCAAGGACTTTTATTCCTTCAATCTTCAGATCTTTGCAGAAGATGTCTTTATATAGGTCCTCAAGATAGGAATCAATTACTTCTATAAACTCCTTTGAGCCTTTGAACCTTAAGTAGTCGGGATTTACTCTTCTCTCCTCAAGTTTTTCATACTGTTCATGCTTTGCAAGTACATTCCTTCTTATTTTCGTGTATTCTTTGAAAATGTTTTCCAAGCTGTAGCTGTAGGCTTGATCGGCATCGAGGTCAATTAGTAGATTTGAGATGTAGCTCATAAAGACCTGATTTGGCGAGATTATCATAAAATCCTTCGCTTTAATGTATTTTTTGTAGTTGTACATTAAGTACGAAAGTCTATGCAACGCAACTGTTGTCTTTCCTGATCCCGCAACTCCCTGCACAATTGTGTTTTTGTTGAGCGGGAATCTTATAATCTCGTTTTGCTCCTGCTGGATAGTCGAAACAATGTTCTTTAGTCGATTATCTGCCGATTCTGTTAGATATGGCTTTAGAAATTCGTCTGTTGAAACAGTGTTTTGAAAGTCATATAACTCTAGGACTTTGTTGTCCTCAATTCTGATCTGTCTTTTTAGTGACAGCGTTCCGTCGATCCTCTTCTTTAAATCAATGAGAGGGTTTTCATAGAACATCGAAGTTTCATATGAAGCTTTGCCTAGCGGTGCGTTATAATATAAATCCGCTATCGGAGCTCTCCAGTCAATCAGCTTCGTGCTCTTTAGGTCGACATATCCTATCTTTCCGATATATACATCTGTCACCTCATCGCTGTCATCTTCTTGAAAGATGATCCTCGCGAAGTATGGTGCATCCTGATTTCGATTGTAATTTCGAATCAGCTCCTCATACATTTCCATGATTCCACTCGGCGCACCGTCGTGGTTTTCGGGATCTCTGTCCCAGCTTTTCCAAGCAATCTCATAAAGTCGCAAAACTTCTTTATGATTATCTTCTAATTGTCTTTTAATTATCGGATATTGCTCCTGCTCATACTTGAGCGCTTCTTCTTTTGACAATACTACACCTCCTTTTCTTAGTTTTTGTATGTCAATGCTTACGCAGCGTCACCCCAAATCGTCGGAAAATGCAAAAAAAGCCTATTCCTCCCGTGTGGGGGATATGACTTTCAGCCTAAAATTGTCAAAGCATAAATGATTTTAAATTACCTTCTTGCAAGGCTATGTTCAACAAATTTATCATAATAAAAAATAAAAGTCAACTATTTTTTCTATATTTTTTTAATTTTTTAGAAAAATTAGCTAACTTTTATATTTTTTTACTTACAAATACATATTGCCGTGGCAATTGTTTCGCTGTGAGAAAGAGAAATTTCAATTTCGCTGCACCCTATTTCTTCGAATTTTTTTTGTGCTACTCCACTTAGTTTCACGTATGGACGACCTGACTCTTCATGCATAAGCTCAATTTCTTTCATTGTGACGCCGCTATCTTTCCCAAGACCAAGGGCCTTCATAACGGCCTCTTTTACACACCAAAGCGCAGCAGTTCTTTGTCTTAGTCCATTTTCACATTTATAGTTTCTAATATACTTTTCTTCCCTTTCGCAAGCTATCCTTTTTATAAACTTGTCCTCTATAGAGACTCTTTCAAGCTCAATCGTATCAATCCCAACTCTCATCTTCAGCCTCCTTTATGACTTCCCTTACAACCTTTGAAATTACATCATATCCAAAGCCTTTGCTTACAAGGTGATTTGAAAGTTTATTCCTTGTTTTCTCATCAATGACCTTGTTTTTTAAGTACTTTTTAGCTAGCCTCTTGCAGGATTCAATTTCCTCATCTTCTTCAATAAGGTCTGCAAGCTTTTCATCTATAATCCGCTTGTCCACGCCCTTAGATATAAGCTCATACTTAATTTTTTTCTTTCCCTTACTAAATGAGTATGTCTTAATGTAACTTTCTGCAAAAAATTCGTCATTGATGTATCCATACTCTTTGAGTTTCTCAACAGATCGATCGATGCACTCCTCCGGATAACCTTTTTGCATAAGGAAGTCACGAATACCTTTTTCTGTTTTCATGCTCTTTTCTAATACTGACAGAGCTCTATCGAATGAGGCATAATCTCCATTTTCAATCTTTAATCTCTGCAACTCGTCATGTGAAAGTTCCTGTCCTGTTTTGAGTTTATTCTTTGCAAGGATTTCCGCTTCAAACGCACCAACGAACTCCTCGTCAATATATAACGAGTATCTATTCCCCTTCCCAATTTTTTTGATTTCTGTTATTATCATAAATATATTATATCATTCCAACCTTTTTTTGTAAAATAAAAAATTACATTTAACTAGATTATTTAAACTCAATGATTTTAAATTAATAATTTAGAATGTACTAGCCAAAAAAGAAAGCAGAGCGAGGCTCGACGGTCGGCCTTTGATAAATATTTTAGAAAAAAAAGATAATTTCAAGATTATCTTCTTTCAATGTAATATGGCAGCAGAAAGGAAAATATTTTTCTTGGATTTTGGCATTTTAAGGTTCCCAATAGAGGTTCCTCATTGTGGTTCTTAAAAGGACAAAAGGCTGAAAAAGAATTTCTTTATGCGGGTATGCTAAGCAAGCCCATAAGGGCGCGCTAGCCTGTCAATTTAGTAAAGCGGAAGCGACTTTTGTGTACGCCCTAACTAACCCCCCAGCTCCAAGTTTTATCCCTCCGAAGTAGCGAACTATGAAAACGCACACATCCTTGCTTTTAGTTTTTTGTATGACAGATAAAATTGGTCTTCCTGCAGTGCCAGAAGGTTCTCCGTCATCTACAGCTTTTTCACTGAAAGGCGATGAAATACTATAAGCATAACAAATATGTGTTGCTTTTTTGTATTCCTTTCTTAGTAGCTCCAAGCCTTCTTTGATTTTCTCTTCTGTAGCTTCAGTTATGAGAAAGCCATAGAATTTGGACTTTTTTTCGATATACTCGTTTTCTTTTGCAAACATTATTTTACAACCACTTTAATAAAGTTCTTCTTCCCTTTTTTCAAAAGGATTGAGCTATTTTCAAGATCTGCTTCTGATATAACTTGTGCGAAGTTTGTCACCTTGTTGCCTCCAGCTGTCACTCCTCCGCCTTCAATCATACGTCTTGCTTCACTCTTTGAAGAGCAAAGTTTTGTAATAACAAGAAGGTCGCAGATATTTCTTCCGCCAGCAAACTCATCTTTTGAGATAACAAACTCAGGCGCATCATCTCCGCCATGCGTGAATAAGTTTTCAGACATCTTTTCTGCTAAGGTTGCGTCCTCTTCCCCTCTTACAAATTTAGTAATTTCAAATGACAATCTCTTCTTGGCTTTAACGATATCTTCAGCAATAATTCTGTTAATTTCATCCATTGGAAGATCTGTAAACAGTGCGAACATCATCTTAACGCACGCGTCTGGTGTTTGATATACTCCTTGATAGAAGTCGTAGGCAGAAATCTTATCTTTGTCAATCCAAATAGCTCCTCTTTCAGTCTTTCCCATCTTTTTCCCTTCTGGTGTTAAAAGAAGTGGGTTTGTTGCACCGATTAAGCTGATATTTGTTCCATTTACAAAATTTAATTTTCTCTGAAGTTCAACTCCAGCGACGATATTTGCCCACTGATCTCCTCCGCCATATTCAAGAGTACAGCCATACTCTCTATTAAGGTGAATGAAGTCGTAGGCTTGCATTGGCATATATCCCATTTCGAAGAATGTGAGTCCGCCACTTTCCAATCTGTTGTCATAGATTTCACTTGAAAGCATTTTATTAACATTGAAATGTACTCCAAAATCCCTCATGAAATCGATATATGTGAGTTTATCGAACCAATCTTTGTTGTTTACAATAATTGCGGGGTTTTCTCCCTCAAAATCCAAGAAAACTTTCAATGTCTTCTTTATATTTTCAATGTTTTGATCTATTTGCTCTTTTGTGAGCATTTTTCTCATTTCTGACTTTCCACTAGGATCACCGATTGATGCAGTAGCTCCACCCATTAAAAGTATAACCTTGTGTCCCGCTTTTTGAAATCTTCTCAAAATGCAATATGGAACGCAGTGTCCTATATGCAAGCTGTCAGCTGTTGGATCTGTTCCCTCATACAAAACTAAAGGCTCGCCACTTTCCAATCTTTCTTGAAGAGCTTTCTCATCAGTACATTGATATAAAAGGCCTCTTTCTTTTAAAACTTTGTATAGATTTTTGTCAGTCATTTTATTCCTCCTATAAAAAACACGCTTTGCCTATTTTTAGGACGAAGCGTGTGTTCGTGGTACCACCTAAATTTATGTCTTTCGACACCTTATTGAGCACTTTCGTGTGCAAACGCAAAACTTGAAACAAGTGTAATTTCAATTATTTTTTCGTTTGTCTCACACCTCCCGACAACTCTCTGTAGCCTAAAATAACCTACTATTCTTATTCCGCCATTCTGATTATGTGAATATTTTACTTTTTATTTTCTAATTTGTCAAGCGTTTTTAGAATTTCCCTTGATACTCTGCTTTCTTGCCAAGTTCTTCCTCAATTCTTAGAAGCTGATTGTACTTTGCAACTCTATCTGTTCTCGATGGAGCTCCAGTCTTAATCTGCTTGCAATTTAAAGCTACAACAAGATCTGCGATTGTTGTGTCTTCTGTTTCACCACTTCTGTGAGAAATAATTGCTGTATATCCGTTCTTTTTAGCAAGGTTAACAGCGTTGATTGTTTCAGTGAGAGATCCAATTTGATTGAGTTTAATAAGGATTGAATTTGCAACGCCCATTTCAATTCCCTTTTCTAATCTTTCAACATTTGTTACAAAAAGGTCATCTCCAACAAGTTGAATGTTTTTGCCAAGTCTTTCTGTTAGTAATTTCCAACCTTCCCAATCTTCTTCAGCAAGTCCGTCCTCGATTGAAACGATAGGATATTTCTTAACAAGTCTTTCATAGTACTTGACTAACTGCTTTGTTGTATATACTTCTCCTGTCTTCCAGAATAAGTATTTCCCTGGCATCCCTGCCTTTTCTGCTTCGCCATACATTTCTGAAGCGGCAACATCAAGCGCAATTGCAACGTCCTCTCCTGGCTTATATCCAGCGATTTTAATTGCCTCAACTATAACTTTTAGTCCCTCTTCGTCACTTTCAAGTTTTGGAGCAAATCCACCCTCGTCGCCGACAGCTGTAGCGAGACCTTTGCTCTTTAAATATTTCTTCAAGTTGTGGAATACTTCTGTGCACATGCGAAGTGCTTCCGTCCAAGATTTTGCTCCAACTGGAATAATCATATATTCTTGGCAGTTTAAGTTGCTGTCCGCATGCTTTCCACCATTGAGAATATTCATCATTGGACGTGGCATAAACCACTGTTTATCTCCCTTGTTTCCAAGACTACGAAGATATTTATATAGAGGACTTCCTTCTGCAATAGCTGCTGCTTTTGCACATGCAAGAGAAACTCCAAGCACTGCATTTGCGCCTAGTCTTGCCTTGTTGTTTGTTCCATCAAGAGCAATCATAAGATTGTCAATATTTTCTTGATTATATACATTTTCGCCAACTAATTTTTTAGCGATAATTTTATTTACATTGTCCACCGCTTTGTGAACTGATTTTCCAAGATACTCACTTCCTCCATCTCTTAGTTCAACTGCTTCAAATGAACCTGTTGAAGCTCCAGAAGGAACACTTGCTCGTCCCATAACACCATTTTCAAGAGTTACATCAACCTCGACTGTAGGGTTTCCTCTTGAGTCTAAAATCTGTCTAGCAAATACTTTCTTAATTTTTAAATTTTTCATATTATTCACCTCTTCATAGAGTATAGCAAATCATAAAAAAAACACAAAACAAAATGTTTACTTTTACAAGCATTTATGTTAAAATATTTGCAGAAAAAAGGTGTTACATATGAAGATAAGAAAGAGCTGGTATGAGCTTCTCAAAAAAGATTTTGAAAGTGACTCATTCAAAAAACTACAAGAATTTTTAGCAGATGAAAACTCCCGCTATACCATCTATCCTAGCGAGGAAAACATTTTCTCCGCTCTTAATGCTGTCCCTTTTGACGAAGTTAAGGTCGTGATCATTGGACAAGACCCATATCATGAACCAGGGCAAGCCCACGGACTTGCCTTCTCCGTTCAAGGGAACACGGCAATCCCTCCTTCTCTTGTAAACATCTATAAGGAGATTGAAAGTGACCTTGGAATTAAATGTGAAAAAAGTGGGGATCTAACTCGCTGGGCAAAACAAGGAGTTCTCCTATTAAATACAACATTGACTGTAAGACGCGGGCAAGCTAACTCACACAGAGGACATGGCTGGGAAGAAATAACCGGCAGAATAATTGACCTGCTTTCAAAAAGAGAAAAACCTCTTGTATTTCTTCTTTGGGGGTCAAATGCACAAGCTTTCGCAGATAGAATTGCACCTCAGCACTTAGTACTAAAAGCACCGCATCCAAGTCCCCTTTCTGCATATAGAGGCTTTTTCGGATGCAAACATTTTTCGAAGTGCAATGATTTTTTAAAACAAAACAATCAAACTGAAATAGATTGGCATTAAACCTAAAAAAATATATAAAAAACGAGCGTATTGCCCGTTTTTTGTTGTTTTATGATTAGTTATTCTCTGCAATATACTTTATCGCTTCTGTGGCGGCTAACGCGCCCATTCCACTTGCTACAACTATTTGCTTTAAAGAGCCGCTAACGATGTCGCCGCACGCGAAGACTCCGTTTGCGCTTGTTTTTACATTGTCAGTTGTAAGGATATATCCCTTCTCGTCAAGCTTTATTTTTCCCTTAAGCATAGCAGTGTCAGGAACTCTCCCCACCGCAACAAATACGCCTTCGACTTTGCACTTCTTTGTTTTTTCTCCCTCAATGTATTCCAAGCCTCTCACTCTATCTTTTCCGTCAATCTTTGTTATTCTAACCCCCTTGTGGATTATGAGATTTTTTATATTTTTTAAGTTTTCCTCTTTATATACATTTAATTTCGTTCTTTCTTTCATAAATAGATGAACATTCTTACACAAGGAAGAAAGATACATTGCGTTCGAAACGGCTGAGTCGCCAGATCCTACAACTGCAACATCCTGTCCTTTATAGAAGTTTCCGTCGCACATTGCACAATAGCTCACGCCCTTGCCGAATAATCTTTTTTCACCTTCAACATTGAGTTCTTTTGAAGTTGACCCAAGAGCAAAAATCACAGCGCGAGTCTCATAAGTATTGTTCTTACACTCAACTTTCTTAACTTTTCCGCGAAGGCTGAATTTCATAGCTTCGTCATATATAAATTCAACGCCAAGATAGCCTGCATGCTTGTAAAAATCCATTGACAAAGCGGCTCCACTGATTTTTCCAAATCCCGGATAATTTTCAATCTCCCCAATAAGTGCGACTTGCCCGCCTGGAACGAGTTTTTCTATAACTGCTACATTTTTATTTGCTCTCTTTGCGTAGATTGCTGCTGTTATTCCAGCTGGCCCGCCTCCGATAATCAAAATGTCAAACATATTGCCTCCATATAATTTATTTTATCACATATGCTCTAAAAATAAAAATAAATTTGAGCTTGAAAAAAGCATATACACAACTATATGCTTTTTTAGTTATTAATCTTCAAACTTATCAATTGTTTGTTTCAAGTTTTCGATATCTGCTTTCAATTCTGCATTCTGCTTCGTCAAAATAGCTGACATTTTTTCAAGAACAGGCATTCTATCTTTGTTGCTAGCCATAACTTCTCTGCAGTGTTGAACTGATAATTTTAATCCCTCAAGAAGATCTAACTCCTCTGAAAGTTTCTTTGCCTTTTCTGAATCGATATCGGCATAATTGTCAACTTTGTAGAGAGCGACTTTTTGTTTAGCAACTTGAGTTTCTTTGATTCTAAGTTTGTTTTCTTCTCTTTCAAGGTTATTCTTGACTTTAACAAGTGGCTTATATTCTTTGTTGCAAGCTCTTAATTCTTTTTCATTTTCATGAAGAGCTTTTTCCTTCTCTTCCAAACGTTTAACATAATCAGCTTTTGATCCTACTGGAGCAACTTTTGCATCCTCTTCTTGTTGTTTGCTCTTTGCTTGCAATTCTTTGATAAGTGTTGCATATCTTTGCTTTTCCTCTTCAAGAGCTTTTCTCATATCGACAAGTTGATCTTTCTCGACAGGAGTTTCCTCTTCAGCAACTTCTTCCTCGATTACGTCTTCAGACTCTTCATTTTTAGGCTCAGTCTCTTCTGCTTGCTCTTCTACAACTGGTCCCTCTTCCTTAGTTTCCCCTACTGCTGGAGCTTCGGTCTCTTCTTCTTTTTCTTCTTCGGACTCTTCTTCGTCTTCGTCCTCTTCTTGTGAAAGTTGAAGTCTTCTAAGAATTTCAGCCTTTCTTCTTTCGAGTGCTTCTCTAGCTTCTCTTAATCTCTTTTCATCTTCTGTTTCGATTTCTTCATCTGTTTCGTCCTCTTCTACAGGTGAAACAACTTCCTCTTTCTTTTCCTCTTTTGCAGGTTGCTCTGGAGCATCAAATTCATAAGCTTCAAACATAGCCCCTGTTTTTTCATCTTTAAAAACAGGTTTTTGAGGAGATGGTTTACTTTCTTCATTCTGCTCTTTTTCTGCCTTTTCATCCTCTTCTGCAAGAGCTAAAATTTGAGCAACTTTCGGCTCTCTTTTAACCTCCTCTGCAGCTTCAGGTGAAAGAGTTTTAAGATCTTCTTTGAACTTTGCAACATCCTTCTTTCTCTTAGCTTTAATCTTTCTCTCATCTCCATTTGGATCAATGATTGACATCAAAAGATCACCAACGAAGAAGATCAAAAATCCGCCAGCGATTATTATTCCCAAAATGATAATTACATTAAGAATTATTGTGCTCATAGTACACTTCCTTTTTAACGACTCGTTTATTTACTTTTTTATTATAAACATTTATAAATGTTTTGTCAAGACTAATTCACTAATGAAGAGAAAAAAAGCTAAAACTTTTACTTAAAACTGGTTATATGCTTGTTTTTTTAGTAATTTAATAGTCTCTTCCACTCATTTAATCAAAAACAATATTGACTTTTTTTCAAGTATGTGTTACTATAAAAGCGGAGGAAACAAAAGATGAAGACCTTTTCAAACAATCTTATCAACCAATTTAATAAATATCTACAAGAAATTACTGAACTCGATCAATTTGATGATCCAGACAAGCTTAGCGATAATGAGTTCGCAATATATAAAGCAAAGATTAAAGATTTAGACAGCAGAATTGCTAGTTCATTAAAAGAATCTCCAGAACTTGGAGAAATTGTAACTAATACACATAATAACCTTGGAATGCTTTGCGCAATGTATGAACTAGAAAATTCAGTTTTAGTTGCACTTGACAATCGTAAAGCGGCAAAGCAAGTTAATGACCTAGGATACAACATGGGATATCTTGCAGCAATGTATGGACTAGAAAAAGCGAAAGACAAAGCTATTAAATTAGAGAAAGATCCAATGACCGCAAAACAGCTTGCAAAAGTTTATCTAATTAATGAATTTTTAACTAATAGAAACAGTTCAACATGTAGAAACTTATAATAAGTTGACACTTTAACTAGCAAAAAACACATCACTTTTCTGATGTGTTTTTTCTTTCCTCCCCACTTTTTTTTACTCAAAAACCCAGCATATTGCGGGAAATTTGATTAACCAACAAAAAATTTTTCCATTTTTGAAACACGTTTTAGCCAAGTAGGCATGTCTGTGTGGAAGGCTCCGCCAAAACAAAAAAAGCCTTTCGGCTTATTTGTTTTGCATTTAATGATATTGGCGTTCCGCCAATGATATTGACGCTTGGTCAATGATATCACTCGTTTCATTCGCAATGATATTATTCGCTTCGCTCATAATGATATGAAATTAAGCCTTAACTTTTGCGACAGCAAAAATTTCATTCAACTTGTTGAATTGCATTGCGTAGCAATATCACTGAACCGTAAAGTTCAATTTCATTGCAAAGAAAAAAGGACTTTAACGTCCTTTTTATCTTTGCTTGGTGGAGACGGAGGGGGCGACGCGTTAAGAAAAGTTGCCAGTGGCAAGTTTTT
>CALCWV010000064.1 GCA_937907645.1 uncultured Clostridia bacterium | reverse complement strand
GGGCCATAAAGCAAAACGTGATCCAAGCTTTCCTTTCTTGTTTTTGCTGCTTTAATATATACAGACAGGCTTTCTTTGATCTTCTCTTGTCCTACATATTCATCAAAAGAAGTAGGTCTAAGCGAATTTTCAATTTCAGCATCTGTCATGTTTTTTGTACTTGTTATAAATCTATCTTCATCCATCATTATGACCTATACCCCCTTAATGCTTTTGATATAATTTCTTCAGCAGTTGCACCCTCTTTTGCATAAGATCTTGCAAGCCTGTAAGCTTCACTTTTATTGATTCCAAGCGAAACAAGTGTTTCAGTTGCAAGATTAACTGCATCTTCGTCAATTTCAAGAGGGATAGCGCCCATTTCTAACGGAAGAACCATTGTGCTTACTTTATCCTTAAGCTCTAAACAGATTCTTTCAGCTGTTTTCTTCCCAAGACCTTTAATTTTTGATAAAAGATTAGTTTCTTCGCGACTTATTGCAATTGTTAAATCAGAAATTGTCATTCCAGATAAAACTGAAAGAGCAAGCTTTGGGCCAACTCCGCTAACAGTGATTAATTTTAGGAATAAATCCTTCTCTTCTCTTGATGTGAATCCAAAAAGGAACACTCCGTCTTCACGAACAACCATATATGTTAAAATTTTTGTAGTTTCCCCAATCTGCGGAAGAGCAACTAATGAATTATTTGAAATGCATAGCTCATATCCGACTCCATTTACGTCTAAAACGAGAGTCCCTTCTCTTTTTTCTTCAACTACACCTACTAAAAATGATATCATTTTTTCTCCTTAAACTTGATTTATATTTAATCTTGGACTTGTTTGACTGTGGCACAATGCAACTGCGAGCGCGTCTGCAGCGTCATCCGGCTTTGGAATAGATTTTAAGCCCAAAATAGTCTTTACCATGAACTGTACTTGTGCCTTTTCAGCTCTTCCTATGCCCGTCAAAGCTTGTTTTATTTGTAGAGGCGTATATTCGAAAATTTTTCCAATATACTTTTGGCACGTTAAAACAATAACTCCTCTTGCTTCAGCTACAGGAATAACTGTTTTTTGATTCTTAAAGTAGAATAATTCCTCAATTGCAAGAACTTCAGGCTTGTATTTTTCAATCAAATAAATAAGGCCATCTTCGATTGTCTTTAATCTAACTGCAATTGAGTCTTCTTTTGGAGTTGTAATTACGCCATAATCAATAACTGCATTGTTTCTTGAGCTATCAATGAGCCCATATCCAACAATAGCATATCCTGGGTCTATTCCTAAAATTATCATATCATTAGTTTACACTAATGAAGCGAATAAGTCAAACAAAAAAAGAAGAGATAACTCTTCAATTTTATTCTTCGTCATCAGATTCAGGAAGATTTACATTGTGATATACTTCTTGAACGTCATCTGAATCATTAAGCATGTCTAACATTCTCATAAATGTAGCCATTTTTGTGTCGTCTAAGTCAACATAATTGTCTGGAACTAAGCATGCTTCTGCGGAGAAACTTTTGTAACCAGCTTTTTCAAGTTTTTCGTTAACTTCTGCAACGTCATTTGGTTGAGTTATAACTTCAACTTCGTCGTCATATTCTTGAACGTCAACAGCTCCAGCGTCTAAAGCATCCAACATAAGCATGTCAGAATCTAGGCCTTCAACACGAGGGATTACGATTACACCCTTTCTTTGGAAAAGATATGAAACACAACCTGTTGCGCCCAAGCTTCCGCCAAACTTATCAAAAGCGTGACGAACATCGCCGGCTGTTCTGTTTTTATTATCTGTTAAGCATTCAACGATAACCGCTGAACCACCAACACCATATCCTTCATATGTGCATGATTCATAGTTAACACTTCCGAGCTCTCCAGAAGCTTTTTTGATTGTTCTTTCGATGTTATCGTTTGGAATATTGTTTTGTTTAGCTTTTGCAATTAAAGATGCAAGTTTTGCATTGCTTGCAGGATTTGATCCTCCAAGTTTAACTGCTACAGCTATTTCTCTTGATATTTTAGTAAAGGTTTTGCTTCTTGCAGCATCAGCCTTCCCCTTTGTATTTTGAATATTATGCCACTTGCTATGTCCTGACATATTTCTTACCTCCTAAAATTTGTTTTTGTTAATTTCGTACATTATTATCGCACCGCTTACACCAGCGTTTAGGCTCTCAATCCCTTCTTTCATAGGGATTTTTACGACATCTTTACAGATGGAAGAAACCTCAGGAGAAACTCCATTCCCCTCATTTCCAACTACAACACCAACCATTTCGCTTGGATTATACTCAAAAATGCTTATTCCATCCATATCTGCCTTTATTAAATGCAAGTTCCACTCTTGAGCCTTAGAAATAAATTCAGCTCTAGTCATTGAATATAAGTTGACGTTGAAGCACGCTCCTGCTGTGCTTCTAATCATTTTGGAATTAGTTTCCTTGACCGATTCAATTAAATAAATATCATTAAATCCACTTGCCATTGCAGTTCTAATCAGTGTTCCAACGTTTCCAGGATCTTGCAAACCGTCTAAGACTAAGAAGTTAGCCTGTGGAGGTTTTGCTATATGTTGTATGTATTCTAACACAACACATACACCCTGTGGTGTTTTTACATCTGAAAGTGTTTCAATAGTTTGATAGTCCGTCAAATATATTTCATCGACTTTGATTGGCAACTTGCTCTCATGTGTCGTCAAAGCTAGTTTAATTTTATGACCAGCATTAACTGCATCAATAATAATTTTAGGATTATCTAAAAAAAGCAAATTAGTGTTTGCTCTCTTTTGCTTTTTTAAATCTTTAATTAAGTTTGCACTCGCCTTCTGCATTATGCCTTAACTTGTTTAACAAGTGTAGCAAATGCTTCTGGATCTCTAACAGCCATGTCAGCTAAAACTTTTCTGTTTAAGTTGATGTTGTTTGCCTTTAATCCAGCGATAAATCTGCTGTATGAGATATCATTTAATCTGCAAGCAGCATTAATTCTTGTAATCCAAAGAGAACGGAAATCTCTCTTCTTTTGTTTTCTTCCGATATATGCATACATTCCGCTCTTCATAACTTGTTCACGAGCTACTCTGTATAATTTTGATTTTGCTCCTCTGTAACCTTTAGCAGATTTTAAGATTTTTCTACGTTTCTTAACTGCGTTTGTTGCTCTTTTATTTCTCATCTCTACTCTCCTTCTTATTTACCCAAAAGTGATTTGATATTGTCAGCGTTCTTTCCTGCAATATATGATCCTTTTCTAAGTTTTCTCTTTCTTCCTTGTGCTTTTTCTGTCAAGAAGTGGCCTCTATTTGGACGAGCAAATTTAACCTTTCCAGAAGCTGTCACTCTAAAACGTTTCTTAGCACCACTGTGTGTTTTAAATTTTGGCATACTATTTCTCCTTTTTATTTTATTGCTTTTTTGGGCTAACTACGACCATAATGTTTCTTCCTGCAACTTCAGGTTCTTTTTCGGTTGTACCGTAATCAGCTAATCTCGAAACGAAATCTTTTACAACAGCTATACAATTTTTCAAATAAGCTTGTTGTCTTCCCTTCATTCTGAGCACTACCTTAACCTTGTTTCCGTCTTGCAAGAACTTAATGGCACTTGTAACACGATAAGAAATATCATGTTCACTGATTGTCATTGATAATTGAATTTCTTTTAACTCAATAATCTTTTGATTCTTTTTTAATTCCTTTTCTTTCTTTATAGTATCGAATTTATACTTACTATAGTTAAGAATTTTGCAAACAGGTGGATTTGCGCTTGGGGACATAAGAACTAAGTCATATCCTTCTTCGTCTGCTCTGTTTTGAGCTTCAGCGAGAGAAACAATCCCTAATTGTTCTCCATCTACACCAATTAGTCTTACTTCATTGGCTGTAATTTGTTCGTTGATTAAAAGTTCCTTAAAAATTGTCGTAATCTCCTTTAAAAAAAATTTTGGCGGAAGCTAGAAACATTCCACCAAAAAACATATACAAAATACTGAGATAAATTGATATTTGTTTTTAACCATGTCTAAATCAAACTAGTTTGACAGGTGAGCAAGTGGTTTGCTTCTTTCTTTCGACTCCTATATTAACATAAATAATCTCAAGTGTCAACTATTTTTCTGTTTTTTTTAAAAAATATTTTTTCGCAGATATAACCCACTTTTAAGATGATTTTATTTGCATTTTTAATTGCTTTTGCTTTCATACATGCTTTCCCAAATATCGTTACGCCCGCGATAAGCGAACTTACAAGTGTCGAAACTATAATCATAATTGTTTGATCTTGGATTATATTAGAAAAAGATAAAATTACGCTTGCCCCGCCTGCTCCGCTCAAAATTCCACAAATATCTCCAACAACGTCTGCACAAAAAGAACACACTTTTTCCGAATTGTCGACTAATAATAGCCCTATTTCAGCCCCTTTTTTATCATTTGCAATAAAGTAGTCGCGAGATGCAGATGTGACGGCTATTCCCACCATATCAAAGCAAATACTTACGAAAATAAACGTTAAAATAGTTATAACAGAGGTTACAATTCCAAGGGAGGACATAAGCGACTGACTAATTAAGCTAAAAACAGATGAAAGACACAGCGTAAGAAAAAACATCCTTACTGCCCAGCCATATTGTTTTACTCTCTTCTCTAGCGTTTTAACTTTTTTCTTTCGAGATACGTAAAACCACATATTGTATTATATTTAATGCCATATTCATTCATGAATACTTTTAAAAAAAGGATAGAAAAAGTCCTTCTTTAAACTGTACTAACAAAAAAACGACCTTAAAATCACATTTAACAAAACCAAGACTGCTCTTATTTGTTTAGACCCAATTTCTGCCGCTTAATTTTTTGTAACTTTTAGAAATAAAATAAGGCTTTTTAAAATAAAATTCATACAAAAAAACTTATTTTATTTCTTCTTCTTTTCGATAAATAAAAAGTATTATGTTATGTTTTTATAACATAATACTCTATTTTTTAATAAACAACAATTTCGTCGAGTTTCTTTGATAATTTATCTATAGGAACAAATATCTTCTCGCCTGTAGCTCTTATTGTAATTTCTACTTCGTTATTTTCTAATGTCTTAGGGCTGATTACTACTCTAACAGGGATTCCCATAAGTTCACTATCTTTAAGCTTAATTCCGGCTGAAACATCTCTATCGTCATATAAAACTTCAAAGTTTTCAGCAAGGAGTCTGTCGTAAATTTTCTCAGTAACCTCTTTAACAAGTTCGTTGTCTAGGCGGATTGGGCAAAGATAGATATGCCATGGAGCGATTGCCATTGGCCATACAAGCCCTTTTTCATCACTGCTTTCTTCCGCTACACTTGCTAGACAGCGGCCAACTCCGATCCCATAGCACCCCATAATAGGATTAATTTCCTTTCCATCCTTATCATGGATTGTCATTCCCATTGATTTTGTGTATTTTGTTCCAAGTTGGAAGATATTTCCAATTTCAATTCCTCTTCTAATTTTTAGTGGAGCTCCGCAAACTGGGCATTTATCTCCATCGTTTACTTTGCTTATGTCTTCGTATTTTTCAGGTTTAACATCTCTTGTTATTGAAACGCCTTCAATGTGATAACCTTCCTTGTTTGCACCAGTAACGAAGTTTTCTAAGCCTTGCAATGATTTATCGAAGAAAATCTTTGCGTTAGGGATATTTAAATCAAGACAGCCGATATTTCCTTTTACAAGTCCACTGCCATTTAGGTCTTTAACGGCGATATCTCCGCCAACTAAGACTTTTAATTTAGCCTCGTTCACTTCTCTATCTCCTCTTAAAAATACGATTACAACGCCATTTTCATCCCCTGGAGTTGCGTAACAAACAGCTTTACATGTATGTTTAGCGTTGACTGAAAGTAGATTGCAAATTTCTTCAATAGTTTTTGCTTCGCCTGTGTAAACTTCCTTTTTAATTCCGAAAACATGGTCGTTTTCATCTATAACCGATTTAGCAACTTCCATGTTAGCTGTATATTTGCAGTCGTCACACATAACAATTGAGTCTTCGCCGATATCTGTAAGAAGTTGGAACTCGTGAGCTACACTTCCGCCCATCATTCCTGTGTCGGATTTAACAGATATAAAATTTTGCATTCCCATTCTTGTAAAAATTCTGTTATATGCATCATAAACTCTGTCGTAATATTCTTCCAAGTCTTCCTGTGATGTATGGAAAGAATAAGCATCTTTCATTGTAAACTCTCTAACTCTTATAAGTCCTGCTCTTGGACGAGCTTCATCTCTGAACTTAGTTTGAATTTGATAAATCATAAATGGGAGCTGGTCATAACTCTTAATTGTTGACATTGCAGCGTGAACAGCTGCTTCTTCGTGTGTCATTCCTAAGACCATATCGTGTCCAGTTCTGTCCTTAAATCTAAGCAACTCAGGACCAATTGAAGAATATCTGCCCGATTTGTCCCAAAGTTCTCTTGGCATTACAACTGGGAATAATACTTCTTGTCCATCGATTGCATCCATCTCTTCCCTAATAATTTGTTGTAATTTAAGGTTTATCTTTTCTGCTGGAGGCATAAGAGTGTAAATTCCGTTTGCAACTTGCTTTATGTATCCTGCTCTAATGAGATATGCATGGCTCTTAATATTAATGCCAGCAGGTGCTTCTTTTAATCTTTCCCCTAGTAATTTAGAAATTTTCATCTTCATCCTCCAATAGTGTTCCTAATTCTTCCTTTATAACAGTTATTTTTCCTTTTGCTTTATTAAGTTCAGCATAACAGAACTTGCTGAGCTCTAATCCTCTTTCGAAAATGTCACATGCTTCCGACATTGGAATTTTACTTTCGCTTAGCTTAGCAATAATGCCTTCTAATTCTTTAATTGCGTCTTCGTATTTCATTTTATCTCCTTTTTTGTCGGCTTAGCAACAACTTTCCCATCTTGGAAATTAATTATTACATCTGATGATATCACAACATCGTTTGCCTTGTCAACAACTTTGCCATTCTGTTCAATTTTTGCATAACCTCTTTTTAAAATATCAAATGGCGAAAGCTTTTGCAAAGAATTTTCTAAAAGTCCAATTTCATATAGAGAGTTATTTACTGCATTCTCAGCCTTTCTTTCGAAATCCATAGATAGCTTGTCTAATTTGACCCTGTTATATTTTACAAGGTTGTTAGAGAAACCCATTAAATTGTTTATATAACCGGAAATTTCACTCTTTTTTTGTGTGTAATAATATGAGGAAAGCGACTGCAGACGCTCAACTTTTTTACGTAAATCTGCCCTCTTTTCTGACATATTTTCCGTTAAAAGCTCAGCTGCAGCCGATGGCGTTGGAGCTCTTAAGTCGGAAACAAAGTCTATTATCGTGTAATCTGTTTCGTGCCCAACAGCTGAAACAATTGGCTTGTTGCAGTTATATGTAGCCCTTGCAACTTTTTCAGTGTTAAATGCCCAAAGGTCATCGAGTGATCCTCCGCCTCTTGCAACAACAATCACGTCAATACCCTTATAATCATCAAACTTTTGAATTGCAAGTGATATTTCGTCCTCAGCGCCATTTCCCTGCACTTTTGTTGGATATAACACAATATCGATAGCGGGATTTCTACGTGTTGCAACATTTATTATATCTCTTATAACAGCTCCATCTTTGGAAGTTATAACTCCAATTCGCTTTATTTCACTTGGTATTTTCTTTTTATGTGAAATATCAAAAAGCCCTTCCTTCTCAAGTTTTTCCTTCATTTCAATAAATTTTTGATACAACAGTCCTTGTCCTGCTGGCTCTATATTTACTATATTAAAACTAAGCTTTCCGCCTTTTGTGTAGTAATTGGGAGAGCCGGTTATAATAACAGACTCGCCTTCTTTGATAAATCTAGAAAGTTGAGGATAAAAACATACACACGAAATGGAAGAAGCCTCGTCTTTTAACGAAAAATATGTAACTTGGCGTGAAAAAGAAACACCAAAGACCTCTCCTACAATCTTAATATTATGAAGAAGTTCTTCGGCGTCAAATATCTGTTTTATATAATTACTATATCTAGTTACACTAATCGCTTCTAGCATTCTTTCTTATCACCCTTCAAATATGCAGCTAGGATTCCATTCAAAAACTTTGGACTTTCCTCAGTAGAATAAATCTTCGCTATTTCCAACACCTCATTTATAGCTACCGGCGCTGGTGTCTTAATATATTCTATCTCAGTTATTGCTTCATATGCAAGTGCGAGGTCAATTTTGTAAACTCTCTCTAATTTATATTTTCTTAGAGTATTTTTTACGTTATTTTCAATCTCTTCTTTGTTTTTCTGATAACATTCCAAAATTTGTTTAGTAAATTCTGCATCCTTATCCTTTAGTTCAGATAAAAGATTTTCATTATATGGGTTTTCATTAAAGAAACCTTCAAAGATAATTTTGAAGGCCATTTCTCTAGCATCTCTTCTCATTTTAATCCTCTACCTTACAAACAACATCCATAACATGGACATTAATCTTTGTTGCCTTAATGTCAACCATGCTTGAAAGGTTGTTTTTGATGTTCTCTTGTATTCTATAAGCCAAATCTGGGATACTCTCACCAATATAAGCCTTGATATAAACGTCAACTTTCAATGAGCCATTTACATTAAATTTAATAGAAACTCCTTCATAGTCGTTTTTCTTAAACATTTTCTTATACCAAGGGAAACTTGAGTTTGTTAAAGCAGCTACGCCTTTGATTTCTTTTGTAGCTAAATTAACAATAGAAAACAATATATCTTTGTCACAAGTAATCTTACCTGGTTCGCTATATTTTTGAACTTTATCAGCCATAAAATTCTCCTTATTAATTTATGCTATTATAACATAAGTTTTTGTATTATGCAAACCATTTTTTAATAAAAGAATATTTTTTTTAGGCAATCGGCATGATTTTAATATTTTCCAAAGAAGCGGATAATTGCTCTTGTAAAATAGTAACAATTTGAGCAACTTCTGTTTCGTTTAAGCCGCTTGATTTTACAACGACGTTGATATTAGATGGAGTGAATGTCATAACACAGTCATCAAAGCCTATTCCTTTAATTAATCCTTCAACATAAAGCTCTTTTTCGATTTGAGAAACAAGGTCTAACATTGAAGCTTTTGCATTTGATACTTCTTCTGTCGTGGAAGCTGAAGAATCAACGATTGCTTGATAATATGCCATTACTCTCTCCCTACTGCTTTCTCTATCTGCTCTATATGAAGCAAAGTAGTTTGATGTTGTAGTTGTTGTTTCCTGTGCGTTATTAGTCAAAGACTTATTCAAAGCAACATTTAAATAACCTGTTACTCCTAAAAGTAAAACCATAACTGATAAAATAATAATTTTTGTTCTTTTTTTCATGATATACTCCTTTTATGAAATTATAGAAATTTTCTCATTTGAAATTTCTAAAACTGTTTGAATAGCTTCAAGGATTGCAAGCTTTGTTTTAACATCAACTTCATTGACTACTACAACCACACCTTGAATTTTTGGATAGATTTCCTTTAGTAAAACCGGCTGTCCTGAAACTAAAATTAGTTCACTCGAAGATAATGTTCCGGAAGAAGTCGTTTTTGTTTCGTCTTTTGTCGCATAAACGTATTCGAATCCTGTCTCAAGACTCACGTTAACATTGACTGTCCTCACCTTCTCAATACTTTTTATGGTGCTTTCCAGTTTATTTTCAACATATCTGACATATTCGGTCGTTGTGGATGTTACATTCTCCACTTCCGCACCTGACTTATTTGTTTTATTTGTTGACAAAAAGTAATATAGTAGGACAATTAGAAGTACTGAGCAAATTAGTAAAATCTGTAATTTTTTACTATCCCTTATTTTTTCAAATAGCTTAGAGATTTTTTCGCCAAACTTATTCTTCAAAATACACCTCCACATCTTTTATGACTTTTGAAACTTCCCCCAAGATTTCCTCCTTTATTTCTACTATATCTTTATGCTGAGCATTTTCCTTTATGACTAACTTACTTAAATCGACAAAAAGCTTATCAAAATAATACTTTTCTCCGTCTGTTTTCAAATTTAGCTCAAAACTCACATCTCCATATCCAATGTTTTCCATGAGCTTTGATAAGTCCGACTCATAGGCGTCTTTCTTGGCGATATTGAAGTTATCAATAAATTCCTGTTGAATTCCTATCTGATTTATCGTAGGATTTACGTTTATATCCTTAGCTTTAAGTAAATTTGGCAATGGAGAAATAATAACGAGGATTATAATGAAAGATAACACTCCTCGAATATACTTATTCATCTGCCCTTCCGGCATTATAATTTCAATAATGACGGAGATACAAACTATTCCGGCGATTGATAAAACCCAAGATGATATAGAACTCATAGCACCTCCTAAATCACATTTACTGAGCAAATAACAAGCCCTGTTAAGATAACATACATGAAGCTCACACAAACAAGCATAACAATCAGCATGCTCATATCTTTTGCAAGTGATGAAATAAATTCAGCAATTTTATTATCGCCCAAAGGTTGAATAATTCCTGCCATAAGCTTAAGTGCTAAAATAAATAAAACGAGCTGAATAATAGGAGAAATTATTGTTGCAAGAAGAAGTAATAACCCTGCTCCACCCACCGCATTTTTAATTAGATTTGAGCTTGCAATTATAAGGAAAAGGCCGTCTGAAATGTACGATCCCACGACAGGAAGAGTGTTTTTAATTGTGAACTTTGCAGTTCGAATAGAAAGTCCGTCAACAGCGGCAACGGATATTCCTTGAATGGAAACAAACGCTGTAAAGAGCGTGAAAGCCATTCCAATAACCCATTTAAAAAGGCTATTTATAAAGCCCGACAGTTTATCTAGCTTTACACTGCTTGATAAGTTTGAAATAAAATTTAGTGCAACTGAAATTAAGAAAAGAGGCATAATAAAGCTTGTGAAAAGCCCTATAATTGTGCTTGAAAAGAAGGACATAACAGGTTGATAAACCCCGACAGATGTTGTTCCTCCCATTGCTGTCAAAAGCGTCAAAAGGACGGGAAAAATAACCTCAGTTTGCTTCTTAATCGAGCCCAAAGTCGATGAGGTCAAGTTTATCATTTTGAAAATTATTGAAGAAATTAAAATAACGGTCAGCCCATAGATTATGAAATGAATTATGCTCTCCATGGATTTGCCGTTTGAGCTTGTCCTGAGATTTCCGACCATTCCTCCTAAAATCGAGATTGCGATAATCGTTGCAATGATTGGCAAAAGTGAAAGAATGTTATCAAAAAGAAGGGACTTTATTATATCCCATATAGATGTGTAGTTATTTAAGTTTTCGCCCTTGATAATCTCAAAAATTTTTTCTAAGAAACTTGTCTCTCCAAAGATGTTCTTGCTACTGCTATCAAAATCTTTAATTACATCCTCAATATTTCCAAAATCAAGGTCTTTGAGCTGGTCATTGATTGTGTCATTAAAGTCGGATTCCACGTCCATTTTTACACTGCAAATGGGCTTTTGAATCAGCTCTATATTACTTACAGGGAATGCAGAAAAAATCAGACAAAAGAAAAACAAGAGGTACACAAGAAAAGATTTCTTTTTCATGGCAGCAGCTCCGTGACAATGGATAAGATATTGTTAATAATTGGAAGTGATAAAACAAGCAGTGCTACTTTGCCTCCGAGTAGCATTTTATCCGCAAGTCCATTGTTCCCGCAATCGCTGCATAAATTGGCTGAAAATTCGGTGAGATAACCTATTCCAACTATCTTTATTATTAAAGAGAAAATATCTTTGTTTAGTCCAGTTCTCTCCACGATATTTGAAAACGAACTAAACAGTGATGAAAAACAATTTAGCACCATGGACATGATTACTATTCCGCCGACAACACCTATAATTAACGCAAAATCGTTCTTAATCGGTTTTACGATTAAGACTGCAAAGCATGTAATCAATCCAATAGCAATTATTTTGAAAATAATTTCCATGATACCTCATTTAGAAAAAGTTAAACATTGATTTTATATTGTTAAATAGATTTGTAAGAAGTCCTAGCACCATTACAAGAACAATTATAAGCCCTGCAAGTGTTGCCATTGTTCCAATTTCATCCTTGCCCGTCTGCTTAAGAATCTGAGTTATAATTGCAGTCAGCAGCCCAATTCCTGCAATTTTGAAAATTACTTCGATTTCGCTCATACTCCCTCCCTATATCAAGATAACAATTAGGGCTAGTCCAGCGATTATTCCTAATTTAATTCCAAGTTTTCCATATTTTTTATACTCAGCTATTGCGTCATTTTGAAGCTTCTCAAATCGGCTGATTGAGTTTTTAATTTCCTTAGTTTGATTTTCAACGTCGCTTCTTCCTAAATTTTTGAAGAACATCGCAACAGTCTCTTTTTCTTCCTTTTTTATTAAGTTTTTCTTTCCAAAAAGGCTATCTGTTGTCAGCTCCCCGCCATTGTTTAAGTATTGCAAGAAAGCGGCGTCAATTCCCTGCAGATTGCTTTTTGATTTTGTGTCAAAATCCTCAACGAGTTTTTTTAGCCGTTCCCTTGAAAAGTTTATTTCAACGTCAAGTTTTTGTGCGAAATATATAAGTGAGGTGAAAAAGTCGACCCTTTTTTTATATCTACTTGAATAGAGATATCCTGTTAGCAAACATCCTGCAAATAGCAATATCATCATGATCCATTTCATAACTACCTCCTAATACATGATTTGGCTACGAGTAAGCCTTTCATTGTAGATTCCTTCAAGTGTCCCCGGTCCCTCTCTATTGGATAGGACAATATATTTCTTGAAGACCCTCTCGTCTATCAGCCTTTTTGTGTTTTCTTTGTTTATAAAATCTTCAAGTCCCGAAGCGTGCATTGAAGCAATTACTTTAACTCCGCAGTTGACAGCGTAAAGAATTGCGTCTATGTCGTCTTTTTCACTTAATTCGTCTGTTATGATGATGTCAGGAGACAAAGCCCTTATCCCGTTTTCAAATCCTATAATCTTTCGTGAAAATGAGATTACGTCAGTGAAATTGCCAAGACTTCCCCTTTTCCCAGTGTCTAGTTCCCCTCTTTCATCCAAAACAAGCACGTTATAGGCAATATTTCTCTCCGAAAGCTGGCAGATAAAGTCCCTGAGAAACGTTGTCTTTCCTCCTCCCGGCGGAGCTATAATCAGCGTATTAATAATCGTGTA
>CALCWV010000063.1 GCA_937907645.1 uncultured Clostridia bacterium | reverse complement strand
GAAAAAGGAAAGCGTTTTTCTTGATTATTTTTCTAATTTGTGATATATAGATATAGATGAAAACATATGACATTGTAATAATCGGAGGAGGAGCGAGTGGGCTTATGTGTGCGAATAATTTGGCACATATTTTTTCTGTAGCCGTCATTGATGGTGTTGCCCTAGGCAAAAAGCTTCTTGTGACTGGTAATGGAAGGTGTAATTTTACGAATATAAATTTAGACTCAGCTTTTTACAATACAAAACAAGTTCAAAAGTACATAAAAGAGTTCGATGAGAAAGATACAATTAAATTTTTCAAAGAAATGGGAATTGAGTCATTTGCGGACGACGAGGGGAGAGTCTATCCACTTAGCGAGAGTGCAAAGGACGTTCAAAAGGCTTTGACGCAAAAGCTTAGCTGTGACTACATATCAGGAAAGGTCATTAGACTCACGAAAAAAGACCTTTTCGAGATAACACTAGAGAGCGGAGAGGTAGTGAAATCAAAGAAAGTTGTCATGGCATGCGGAAATAGGAATATCGAAGAAATTTTATCTGATTTTAAGCTTCCATTTGAGAAAAAAGAACCAGTTTTGTGTGGCTTTAAGGTCAAAGGATTCGACAAATCTTTGTTTGGACTAAGAGAAGATGCGATACTTAGGGCGGAAAACTTTGAAGAAAAAGGGCAAGTGCAATTTAGAAAAGATGGAATTTCTGGGATAGTTGTGTTCAACCTATCTGCCAAAGTTAAAGATGCAAAGCCTTTTGACATTGAGATTGAGCTTCTTCCAGAAATTAGCGAGAGCAAAATAGAGGATATTCTCGTTTACAGAAGGAAGAATTGCGGAGATTTTGCTCTTAGCGATTGCCTTCTTGGGATACTTAAAGGAGAGCTTGCGAAATATATTCTAAAAGAATGCAAAATTCTCACTGAAAAAAGAACTTTATCTAGGCTTTCTGACATAGAAATAAAAAGTATTGCGTATAAAATCAAGCATCTAAAAATGACATGCACAGAAAAATATGATGATTGTCAAGTTTTGTCTGGAGGAATATCTCTCAAAAATTTGAGTGACTTTCAGAGCGAGATAAAAGGATTGTATTTTTGCGGAGAAAGCACAAACGTATTCGGGGTTTGTGGGGGATACAATCTACAATGGGCGTGGTTGAGCGGCTATTGTTTGGCAAAAGAATTAAATAAAAATTTATAGAGGAGATTATGTTTAAGCTATTTAAATATATGAATAAGAATCAGATCATCATGGCGGTGATCTGTCTTATTCTTGTTGTGGCACAAGTATATTTCGATATGTCAATCCCAACATATATGTCGGAACTGACCTATCTTTTGAAAACACCGGGTACAGAAATGTCGCAAATCTGGATTGCCGGTCTTAAAATGTTAGCCTTCACAATCGGAAGTGGAGCACTAGCTATTATCTGCGGATATCTATCTGCTAGAACAGCAGCAGGCTTTTCGCTTAGCCTTAGAAACGCAGTTTTTGGAAAAGTTATGGATATGGGAAAACAGGATGTTCAGAAATTCTCAGTTCCAAGTTTAATTACAAGAACAACAAACGATGTAACACAACTTCAGATGTTTATCGCTATAGGACTGCAACTTTTAATTAAATCACCAGTTATGGCTGTTTGGGCTATTGTTAAGATTTTAGGGAAAAGTTGGGAGTTATCACTTATAACTTTCGGAGCAGTACTTTTGATTATAATCACGGTTGTTGTTATCATGTCATTGGTGCTTCCAAGGTTCAAAAAAGTTCAGAAATTAGTTGACGGGATAAACAGAACAGCGAGAGAAAATTTAACTGGAATAAATGTCGTTCATGCTTATAATGCTGAAGGATATCAAAATGAAAAGTTTGGAAAAGTTAATGATGATTTAACGAAAACTCAGTTATTCAATCAAAGAACCTTCTCTTTTCTTAGTCCAGTAATGACAATTGTATTCAATGGACTAACACTTGCAATCTACTGGGTGGGAGCTCTTCTTCTCAACAAAATTCCAGCGGAAAATGTTGCAGGGAAGATGACTCTCTTTAGTGATATTGTAGTTTTCAGCTCATATGCAATGTATGTTGTTTTATCGTTCATGAATCTTATTATGGTGTTTATGTTTATGGCTTCTGCTTTAGTTTCTGCAAAGAGAATTAGAGAAGTTCTTGACACAAAGAGCTCCATTGTTCAAGGAGAGCTTATGGACGGAATTGACCCAGGAACAATCGAATTTAAGAATGTTAGCTTTAAATACCCAGATTCAGCTGAAGATCAATTAGATAACATCTCATTCAGAGTAAACAAAGGAGATGTGATCGCATTTATTGGATCGACTGGATGTGGAAAGACAACTCTCATCAGTTTAATGGCTAGACTCTATGATGCGACGGAGGGCGAAGTTTTCGTCGATGGCGTGAACGTAAAATCCTATTCTTTTGAGGGATTATATAACAAAATCGGATATATCACACAAAAACCTGTAATCTTTAGCGGTAGTATAAAGGACAATATTGATTTTGGTGTTTGCAAAGATGGAGTTTCGGAGGATGATATTAACACGGCCCTTGAAATTTCACAAGCGAAAGAGTTTGTCGACAAACAACCTGACGGACTTGAACATCAAATTGCTCAAGCAGGAAAGAACTTGTCTGGCGGACAAAAACAAAGACTGTCAATTGCGAGATCAATTGCAAGAAAGCCTGAAATATTGATCTTTGACGACTCTTTTTCAGCTTTAGACTATAAAACTGACGCGAAAGTTCGTTCGAACCTTGCTAAGGAGCTTAAAGATACAACTTGCGTTATTGTAGCACAGAGAATAAGCACAATTAAAAATGCTGATAAAATTATTGTTTTAGATGCAGGAAAAGTAGTTGGCGAGGGAACGCATAGCGAGCTTATGAACAATTGTGACGTGTACAAAGAGATAGCTCTTTCACAACTTTCTCAGAGTGAACTTGAGGAGGTGGAAGAATGAAAAAAGTAGTAAAACAAAATCAAGTTAAAAAGACAAAAATTAATTTCAAAAAACTTTGGAAATACTTCAAGGGATTGAAGTTCCTTCTTATTCTAGCTTTATTGTTTGCAGCTGCGAGTGCAGTGCTAGTTGTAATAGGACCAGATAAGATATCCGAAATTTTCGGATATATCAATGCTGGATTTTTAGGCGAAATAGACATGGGAGCAGTGGCTCAGGTCGGAATTTATTTGATTATCATTTATTCCGCAAGTGCGACATTCTCCTTCTTGCAAGATTTTATAATCGCAACAGTTACACTGAGATTTGCACAAAGACTCAGAAGAGATTTGTCTAAGAAAATAAACAAGGTTCCTCAAAAATTCTTCAATGAGGTTCCACAAGGTGAGGTGCTCAGCAGAATTACCAACGATGTTTCAACGCTTCAGCAATCTCTTTCAAACAGCTTGCCTACGATTATAGCTTCTGTGGCACAGTTTATTGGATGTTTAATTATGATGTTTATAACAGAGTGGAGATTGGCTCTTTGCACAATTGCAACAACTCTTCTTGGCATTATCGTTATGATTATCATTTTTAAAAAGTCACAAAAGTACTTTATTCAAAAGCAAATTAGCATTGGTCAGCTCAATGCTTACACTGAAGAAATGTATTCTGGACACGATGTTGTCAGAATTTCAAGGGCTGAAAACCAAACAAAGAATACATTTAAAAAGAGTAATAATGATATCTACACAGCAGACTGGAAATCACAATTCTATTCCGGAGTTATGTATCCTGTTATGAGTATTGTTGGAAATCTTGGATACGTCGTTGTCTGCGTTGTGGGATCAGCTTTAGCTCTTAGCGGAATTATTGACTTTAGCGCTATCATAGCTTTCATGATTTATGTTAGATTATTCTCAAATCCTTTGACACAAATTGCAGAATCCATGACAAGCGTACAGTCAGCTATCGCTGCATCAAACAGAGTCTTTGGATTCCTTGAGTCAGAAGAAATGAGCGATGAGAGCAAGAAAGAAGATAGGCTTGGCAGCGTGAGGGGAGATGTAACATTTAAGAATGTTCGTTTCAGCTATCCAGACGCTCCAGATAAGACTATCATCAAGAACTTCTCAGCCAAGGTGAAAGCGGGACAAAAAGTTGCTATTGTTGGCCCAACAGGTGCTGGAAAGACTACTCTTGTTAACCTTCTTATGAGATTCTATGAATTAAATCAGCCTGTTTTAGTAATTGATGGGAAACTGACGGATTACAAGATTTTTGACAACGGAAAGTCAATCAAACTATTAACTGACGACGATGGAAAATTAGAAATCAATGGCGAGAAAACGCAATATGCTGCGAATATGGATCTTCCAAAGAATAAGGTTATAAAATTCAATCAGGATTTTGAAATGATCGCGGATAATAAAGTCCTTGATCAAAAAATTAAGGTCTTGACGGGAAATCAAATTGATAACCTCGAAAATATAGACTTTGCAATTGCATATTATGGAGATATTTTCATTGACGGAGTTCCAACAAAGGCTCTAACAAGAGAAAATATCCACGACCTATTCAGCATGGTTTTGCAAGACACTTGGATGTTTGAGGGAACTGTTAGGGAAAATCTAGTCTACAGTATGAAGGGAATCTCGGACGAGAGATTGCACGAAGTTTGCAAGGCGTGTGACCTAGATGTTCTTGTCAGCGAGCTTCCAAAGGGATTGGACTCTGTGCTTTCAGAAAACACAAACATTTCGGCAGGACAAAAGCAGCTGTTTACAATCGCAAGAGCAATGGTTAAAAATAGCCCTATGCTAATTCTTGACGAAGCTACATCATCAGTTGACACAAGAACAGAGCTCATTATTCAAAGAGCAATGGATAACCTCATGCGAGGCAGAACAAGTTTTGTTATTGCGCACAGGCTATCAACTATAAAAAATGCAGATCTAATTTTAGTGATTAGAGATGGGGATATCGTAGAAAAGGGAACACATGAAGAATTATTAGCAAAGAAAGGCTTCTATGCTGATCTATATAACTCCCAATTCCAAAATGAAGATTAAACAAAAAAGTGAGTGAAAGTTTCACTCATTTTTTTTACGCCTCATAAATAACTATAGGAAACTATGGAGGTAAAATGGGGAAATATTTTGGGACTGACGGAATAAGAGGGAAAACTTATGAATTTCTCTCTCCAGAGCTAGCTTTCAGAGTTGGAAACGCGTTAACTCGAAAACATGGTGATATAAAAGTAATAATTGGAAGAGATACAAGAATTAGTGGAAAATTAATTTGCTACAGCCTTGCTTGTGGAGTTATGGCGGGCGGAGGGGAAGTCACAAATGTGGGAATAATCACGACCCCAGGCGTTGCATATTTAACAAAGAGTGGGAACTACAATTATGGGATTATGATAACTGCATCACATAATTCTGCGGAATATAACGGAATTAAAATCTTCGATAGATTTGGAAATAAAATTAGCGAAGCCGACGAACTTGAAATCGAGAGAGAACTGTTCAAAGTGAAATATCGAAAGTTTGACAAAACGGGAAAATATTTGCAAGAAAATAAGAGCGTAAAAAAATATGAGAGATATCTCGCTGATCCTTCTTGCAGACTTGACAGATTTAAGATAGTTTTGGATTGCGCAAATGGAGCGAGTGGAAAAATTGCTCCCGAAGTTTTTAGAAGTCTTGGAGCTGAAGTAGTCGCAATTAATACTGGCAAAGATGGATTAAAAATTAATGAAAAGTGCGGAGCTCTACATCCAGAAAAACTCGCTGAGAAAGTAAAACAGGTCAAAGCGGACATCGGGCTTGCATTTGATGGCGATGCTGATAGACTTATTGTTATTGACGAGAATGGTGAGATTTTTGACGGAGATAATTTAATATATTTATTTGCCAAGTTTTTAAAATCGCAGAATATGCTTCGAGAAAATACAATCGTCGTTACTGAAATGAGCAACATGGGACTTGATAAAGCACTTGAAAAAGAAGATATAAGAGTCATTAGAACTAAAGTCGGAGATAAATATGTCGCAGAAAGACTAAGGGAGGGATATTCCTTTGGCGGAGAGCAGTGTGGACATCTGATTTTTGGCGACAACGCTACAAGCGGAGACGGAATTTGGGCAGGATTAATGCTTTTAAATATTTTATCGATTAAGTTTACGTCTTTATCGCAAATATCCAAAATAGAGCCGTTTTTTCAGCTTAAACAAGACTTTAAAGTTAAAAATAAAGAAGAAAGTTTGAAAAACAAGCATATACTCATTTTTTTAGAAAATTGCAGAAAAATTTTAAAGGATAATGGAAGAATTTTGCTGCGAGCAAGTGGCACGGAAGATAAACTTAGGTTGCTTGTTGAAAGTAGTGATGAAAAGATGGGGAAAGATGTTTTTACAGGACTTTCAAACTTGATTACTAAATTGGAGAAATAACATGTGCGGCATAGTAGGATACATAGGAAAAGAGAATGAAATTTCCACGCTTTTTTATGGCTTAAAAAAATTAGAATATAGGGGATATGACTCGTCAGGGCTTGCTTTTTTCAATGGAAAAAATTTTAAATGTGTGAAGTCCGTTGGAAATATGGATAGGTTAAAGACAAAATTAAATCTCTCTGAAAAATTTTCGTGCGGAATTGGGCATACACGCTGGGCTACAAATGGAGCGGTTATTTTGGAAAATACGCATCCTGTTATTTCCCAAAGCGGAGAGTGGATTTTAATACATAATGGTATTATTGAGAATGCGGAAGAGTTAAAGCAGAGATATAAAATTGAAACTTTGGGTAACACAGATTCTGAGATTGTTGCGAATCTTCTTGAGAAAAAAATTGCGGGGAGTAGCTTAGAAAAAATTAGGGATGTGTGCAGCGAACTAAAGGGCAGCTGGGCGTTCCTTATCTTGAACAGAAATGAGGAAAATAGAATTTATATTGCGAAGAGAAAAAGTCCTATATATTTCTGCGATAGTGAAAGTGGAAAGTTAATATCAAGCGACCCAATTTGTTTTCCAAGTAAAGAATATTTTTCAATGTATGACAACAATATCGGATTTATAGAAAAAGACAAAATTGCAGTATATGATGCAAATTTAAAACTTATTTCGCCTAAAAAATATATATTTAAAAATAAAGAGGAGCTTGGAAATAAAGGCAAATATGAGCATTTTATGTTAAAGGAAATTAAAGAAACTCCAGAGAGAATAAATAAGATTTGTGAGAAATACACAGAAGACTACTTAGAAAAGATATTCAAGAAAAACATACTTAGCTCTGTTAAGTTTATAAAAATAATTGGCTGCGGATCGGCATATCATTCTGGCCTTATGGGAGCATATTATTTTAGAAAGAATTTAAGGATCGAATCTGAAGCTTATCTTGCAAGTGAATATAAATCCTCAAGGCAGGTTATTAATAAGGATGATTTATTTATTTTTGTAAGCCAAAGTGGAGAGACTGCGGACACGATTGAGTGTTTAAAAATGGTGAGGCGAAGGGGAGCAAAAACTATCGTTTTAACGAACGTACTAGAAAGCTCAATGGCAAAGCTTTCAAGCGTTGTGCTTCCGATCTATGCGGGACCTGAAATTGCAGTTGCCTCGACCAAGGCATATTCTTGCCAAGTTGCTGTTTTCTATATCTTAACAAAATATTTTAAAAAGCTTTTAGGAGAAGAAATCGATTTTGAAAAGGAGAAAGATAAACTTCTTGTTGCCGCTGAAAAAATTTCCGATTTAAATGAGGAAGAAATTCAAAATATAAGCATATGCTGCGAAAAAGTATTTTTTCTAGGGAAAGGTAAGGACTATATAACATCGCTTGAGGCTTCGCTGAAATTTAAGGAAATAACATATATTAATTCGCAGTGCTGTCCAATTGGAGAACTTAAGCACGGATCACTTGCAGTGATTGACGACTGTTCGAAGAGCCTTATATTTCTATCAAGCAAAAAGCTTGGCAAAAAAGTATTAAATGGTGTTCATGAAATAACATCAAGAAAAGGGAAAGTCTTAGTTATATCCGCCTTTCAAGGGTTAGTAAAAACATCTGATAAAGTGGAGTCATATTTCTTAAATTGCAGAGGACTTTCAAGTGAGACTATGCCCCTAGTTTTCACGGTCTTTGCCCAGTACTTAGCATATTTCAACTGCATAGCTCGAAATCTTAATCCCGATCAGCCAAGAAATTTAGCAAAAAGTGTCACAGTAGAGTAAAAAAATTCGCTGCTTGTTTTGTTAATATAAAAATTTGTGGTAAAATATGTCTGAGGGGTGAAAGATGAAAGACAATTTTTCAAACAAAAGATATTTCGAACTTTTAGATAAATATTTTAGAGCGGCAAACTATATATCTGCAGCGCAGCTATATTTGCTTGACAATCCACTACTTAAAAGAAAATTAAAACGTAGTGATGTAAAGACAAAGATTGTTGGACACTGGGGAACTGTCCCTGGACAAAACTTTGTCTATGCACATTGCGATAGAGTTATAAACAAATACAACTTAGATATGATTTTGATCTCTGGCCCAGGGCATGGAGGAAACTTTTTCGTTGCGAACTCATATTTAGAGGGAACATACAGCGAATTTTATCCTGAAATTTCGCAAAACAAGGAAGGGATGACAAGACTTTTCAAAAGATTCTCTTTCCCAGGCGGAATCAGCAGCCACGTAGCTCCAGAAGTTCCGGGAAGTATTCACGAAGGTGGGGAGCTTGGATATAGCTTAGCTCACGCATATGGAGCTGCCTTTGATAATCCTAATCTTATCGTGACAACAATTGTCGGGGACGGAGAAGCTGAAACAGGACCTCTTGCAACTTCTTGGCATAGTAACAAATTTATCGATCCACAAAGAGATGGTGCTGTCCTTCCAGTTTTGCACCTTAACGGATACAAAATTAGCAATCCAACAGTGCTTAGCAGAATTTCCAAAGAGGAACTTACAAAACTTCTTGAGGGATATGGTTATGAGCCTCACTTTGTCGAAGGGGATGACCCAAAGAAAATGCATATCCTAATGGCAAAGACAATGGATAGTTGCATTGAGAAAATCAAAAATATATGGAAACTTGCGAGAGAAAAAGGTGTCACTGAAAGACCAAAGTGGCCTATGATTGTTTTGAGAACTCCGAAGGGTTGGGGATGTCCAAAGGTTGTTGACGGGATGCAGATCGAAGGAACATTTAGAGCACATCAAGTTCCTGTCAATATGTCAAAGCCAGAGCACGTTGAGATTTTAGAAAACTGGCTTAAGAGCTACAAGCCAGAAGAGCTTTTTGAAAACTATAAGCTTAAAAAAGAAATAGCAGAAATTCTTCCTAAGGGTGATCACAGAATAAGTGCTAATCCTCATGCAAATGGAGGACGATTATTGCAAGAACTTAAGTGCCCAGATTTAACAAAATATGCTGTGCAGTTTAAGAAGCACGGGGAAGTAAAAACGCAGGATATGCTTGAGTTAAGTGGATATTTGCGTGATGTCTATGCTCTAAATAGAAATAATTTTAGAGTGTTCAGTCCGGACGAAGCGATGAGCAATAGACTATATAGAATGTTCGAAAAAGAAAACAGGGATTTCAATGGAAAGATAATTCCAAACGATGAGAAACTTGCTATTGACGGCAGAATCATGGACTCTTATCTTTCAGAGCATATGTGTGAAGGCTGGCTTGAAGGATATCTTTTGACGGGCAGACACGGACTATTCCATAGCTATGAAGCATTTATAAGAACTGTTGACAGCATGATAGGACAGCATGCAAAGTGGCTTAAGATATGTAATCAAATCGATTGGAGAGCACCTATTTCATCATTAAATCTTATCTTGACAAGTAATGCTTGGCAACAAGATCATAACGGATATACACACCAAGACACTGGATTCTTGGATCACTTAAATAATAAAAAACCTGACATCGTTAGAATTTATCTTCCACCGGATGCAAACTGCTTGCTAAGTTGTGTAGATCACTGCTTAAAAACAAAGAACTATATTAACACAATCGTTGCATCAAAACATCCAAGTTATCAGTGGCTCCCAATGAATGAAGCTGTTGAACATTGCAAGAAAGGAGTTAGCGTTTGGGATTGGGCGTGCCTTGGCGACAGAAATAATCCTGATATTGTTATAGCTTGCAGCGGGGATACACCAACGCTTGAGGCTCTTGCTTGCGTGAAATTGTTGAAAAAATATCTTCCAAAGCTCAATGTGAGATTTATAAACGTGGTTGACCTTATGAAGCTTGTATCAAAAGACAGACATGTACATGGTTTGTCAGATGAAGAATATAATGAGTTATTTACAACAGATAAGCCTATAATCTTCAACTTCCATGGATATGGTCAGTTGATTCACCAGTTGACTTACAACAGAAAGAATCAAAATATTCATGTTAGGGGATATTTCGAAGAAGGAACAATCACGACTCCATTTGACATGAGAGTTCAAAACAAGATTGATAGATATGATCTCGTTTTGCTTGCTATAAAATACTTAGATATTGATGAAAAAACAAGGGCAAAGATTCAAAGAGATATGAACAAGCTTTTGGAAAAACACAGTGCATATATCAGAGAGTATGGGCAAGATATGCCAGAAATCGTAGACTGGAAATGGTAAAATATCTTTAAATTTTTTGTAATTCATGGTAAAATACAAGAGAGATTAGGAGTGCTAGATGGAGCTTGAACAGGATTTTTTGGAAAAGATAAAAGAAACTTATGGTGATGGAGCAAATATCATCATAGATGCTTTTAATTTTGCAAGTGAAAAACACAAAGGACAAAAAAGAGATGACGGGAAGGAATATATCGTCCATCCCTATCAAACTGCAAAAATCTTAGTAGATATGAACGCTGACGTACCTTCAGTTGTCAGTGGATTTTTGCATGACTGCTTGGAGGATACAGATTGTCCGGAAAAAGAAATTTCTGCTCGCTTTGGAGATGAAATTGCAAACATTGTTGTTGGAACATCAAAAATTGAGCTAATCAAACAGGCAAGGCTGAATAATCCGGATGAAAATGAAATACTTAGAAAAATGTTTTTGTCCGTAAGCAAGGACGCAAGAGTTGCCTTCGTTAAGCTTGCCGACCGCCTCGACAATATGAGGAATTTAGGGGTCAAAGATAGAGTTAAACAAATAAAAATTGCCCAAGAAACTTTGGATTTATTTGTTCCTACAGCTGAACGTTTAGGAATGAGCAAATTTAAGAGAGAACTTGAGAACTTGTGTTTTATGTATATTTTCCCAGATGAATATTTGGCAACACAAAAGTTCATGGAAGAAAACTACAAGAAGAGAGAAAAGATAATTGTTGAGATTAGCGATACAATTAAAGAGTTAGCAAAAGAACATAACATCGAGAAAATTCGTGTTCAAAGCAGAATTAAAAGTAATTTTAGTATCTTCAAAAAACAACAGAAAAAGGGAAAGGGTGCTATTTTTGATATAGTTGCTCATAGGGTTATTGTGGACGAAGTTAAGGATTGTTACACAATGCTTGGAGCAATCGTAAACAAGTGGAAGCCTGTTGACGGAAGATTTAAGGACTATATCGCTCATCCTAAGGAGAATTTTTATAGATCACTCCACACAACTGTTTTGTATCCTACAGATGAAGGGGAAATTCCTTTTGAAGTTCAGATAAGAACGGAAGAAATGCACAATTACTGTGAATATGGACTCGCTGCTCACTGGATATATAAGGAAGTGGGAAGCAAACTTGCATCGGGTTTTGAAAGCAATCAAAAAATGCTAGAGCTTAAGAAAAATTCTGAAGATAAGAAAGAGGACAATGCAGAAGAGTTCATGGAAATTATTAAAAGCGGTTTCTATGCGAACAAAATCTTTGTTTTCACGCCAAAACTTAATGTGATCGAGCTGGCGGAGGGATCAATTCCGATTGACCTTGCTTATGCAATTCATTCAGGTGTTGGAAACAGGTGTGTTGGAGCAAAAGTTAATGGCAAAATGGTGCCACTTGATTCTCCACTTAAGACTGCGGATGTGGTGGAAATAATTACATCTTCGACATCAAAAGGTCCATCCAAGGACTGGCTCAAGATTGTAAAAATGAGCTCGAGTAAAGAGAAAATAAATGCCTTTTTCAAGAAAGAAATGAGGGATGAAAATATCAAGAAAGGAAAGCTCATTTTGGATCAAGCGGCAAAGACAAAGGGATATGTTTTGTCAAGTTTACTTGAAGACGGGCTTTTAGACCAGTTCTTCGATAAAAATTGTTTGACAAACATGGATGAAGTCTATGCAGCGCTGGGGCACGGAAGTCTTGCCAGCGAAAAAGTAATAAATAGACTTATTTCAATTTATGAAAAGGCAACAAAAAAGGAAGAGGTCAAAGTTGCAAAGGAATACACTGGGGACAGAAGAGCCAAGGTGGCTGAACTCTCAGGCCTAGACGGCATCATGACTAAACTCGGGAAATGTTGCAATCCAGTTCCAGGCGATAAGATCGTTGGATATATTTCAAGAGGTAGAGGAGTTACAATTCACAGGGCGGATTGCCCAGTTGTTCAAACTCTTGAACAAGATCGTTTAATGGATATTAACTGGGGTGATAGGGGAAGCGACAGCACCTATGTGGCTGTGATAAAGATTATTGCAAAAAACAGTTCTTCGACATTAGCGTCCATTTCAAATAAGCTTGTTGAAAACAAGATTAGCATTAGCTATATCTACTCAGACAAGACTAAGAATGGCGAGGCCGTGTATACTTTTGGAATAGAAGTTAAGGGAACACAGCAGCTCACTGAATTCATAAACAAACTTCGAACGCTTCCAGAAGTTTATGATATAGAAAGATAAAAAGTCGCGTTACACGGCTTTTTTACTTAAACAGATAAAACAATTTACAATCTTGAGTAAAAGTGTTAAAATGAGAAATATACAAAAGGAGAAATTATGGCTACTAGAAAAACTGCCAAGAAGACTACCCAAAAAGCAGAATTAAACATTCCTCAGTCAGAGGGAAAAGTATCTAAAAAAAGTGCAAAGCAGGTTGAAAGAAAAATGAAAAAAGCAGGACCTATTGCGGTGCTTGTTATTGTTGTATTTTTTGTAGTAGGACTCTTAGGCGGTTATCTTACATTTTTGCTAACATCATCACATGATTGCTTTGATATGTTAGGGGAAGAAGAGGTCACTCTTACTCTTGATGAAAAGTACATAGACGAGGGCGTGAAGATAATTGAATTTGGGAAAGATATAAGCGAAAACGTGGAATATGACACGAATTTGCTATCTGATGGCAATGAATTTTATGCTGAAGAAGTAGGAACTTACTACATAAAATACTCCGTTGATTCATTCAAATATGGGAAGATTTTTAAGATACAAAAGGTCAGATTAATAACATTTGTTGAATCAAGTGAAGGAGGAGAATAGTATGGCAAAAAAGACGAATAAACTCGGAGTTGCACTTCTTGGATGTTTGTTCCTCGTCATCGGGCTTGTTGCAGGTTTTTCTGCATTCACATATATGAACATTCCAAAGACAGATGAAGTGACGGTCGGGGAAGATGTTTATTATACAAATGGGGATGATATTCAAAATGATAAAATTTCTCTTGAAGACGCCAACATGTCAGTTCACTTCTTGGAGCTTGGAAACAAATACACAGGAGATTGCACTTACATTAAAACTGATACATGCGACATTTTAATCGATTGCGGATCAAAATCGAACAGTATCCCATATATCAAGAATTATCTAGATCAGTACATGACAGATGGAAAGCTTGAGTATGTTATCATAACCCATGCTCATCAGGATCACTATGCAGGCTTTGCGACAAATGAAAATGTTGACAGTATCTTTGATTTATATGAATGTGAAAATATAATTACATTTAGCCAAACGAATCAAAAGGAAACTTCAAAGCTCTACAAAAATTATTTAAGGGAACTTAATGACGAAATAAATAACGGAGCAAAGCATTTCACAGCGCTTGATTGCGTGAATGAAACCAATGGTGCAAGTAAAGAATATGAAATTGGAACTGGAATTACATTAAATATTTTAAATAGTTATTATTATAACAATAAAGCAACAACAGAAAATGATTATTCTGTTTGCTCGCTCATAAGTTATGGAAGCAAAAACTTCCTCTTCACTGGTGATTTGGAAGAAAAAGGAGAGGAACAACTTGTCGTTTTAAACAAACTTCCTCACGTTGACTTATACAAAGCTGGACATCACGGATCAAAGACATCTTCATCCGAAACGCTTATGAGTGTTGTATAGCCAAAAACTGTTTGCGTGTGCTGCTGCGCTGGAAGCCCAGAATACACAAAGACAGCGGAAAATCAATTTCCAACTCAAGTTTTTATTAATAATGTTGCTAAATATACAAAAGAAATTTATGTAACATCTCTATGCATTGATTACTCAAAAGATGAGTTCACATCCTTTAATGGAAATATAGTTTATCTTTGCAATGATAGTGGATATAACGTAAAATGTTCGAATAATAACACTATACTTAAAGAAAGTGAGTGGTTTAAGAAAAACAGAACATGGCCGGAAGAAGGAGTAGCTTAAAAAGCCTTTCAAAAAGGCTTTTTTTGTGATAGAATAGAGCTATGATAAAAGAAATCGACAACAAAACTGTCATAAGGAAATGTGAGGCGGGCTTTACGCCTTACACCTATGACATTAACATATATAGAGGCTGCGCACATAGATGTAGATATTGCTATGCGCTTTATTCACATAAATATCTCGAAAGTGACAACTTTTATGACGATATTTTTTTCAAGAAAAACATAGATTTACTAGACAAAGAGCTTTGCTCAAACAAAAACAAGGGTGAGCTTGTTGGTGTGGGAACTGTTTGTGACTCTTATCAGCCGCTGGAACGCTCGTTAAAAATCATGCCAAAGGTTCTAAGCTTTTTTATAAAACACAAAACACCGATTTATCTTTCAACAAAATCAAATTTAATACTCAGAGACATTGAACAGATTAAAGAGCTTTCGTCAGTCACGCAAGTGTATATTTCGCTTAGCATAACTTGTATGGACGAAAAAATCTCTTCTAAACTAGAGCCAAATGTTATTTCTTCAGAGGAGAGATTTATGGTCGCAAAAGAACTTAAGGAAGAAACTAATGCTTTTGTCGGTGTCCACCTTATGCCGATAATCCCATATTTAACTGACAGCAAGGAAAATTTAACAGCAATAATTTCTAGGGCGAAAGAGCTAAATTTGGACTTTGTAAAAGCAGCGCCGCTAAATCTATTTGGAGAAACAAAAAAGGCTTTCTATAATTTTCTAGATAGGGAATTTCCAAGACAGTCTAGGGAAATTCAATCGCTATATTCTTCTTCCAAAGGCGTTAAAGATAATTACATAAGAGTCACAGATTTTGTTAAAAAAGTTAAAGCAGAAGTAGGTTTTCATAACAAATGCACATGCTATGAATGGAAGAAGGAAGAGCCAAAGCAAATAAGCTTGTTTGATTAAAAAGAAAAAGTGAAAAAAACATATTTATGTCATCAGCTATTATTAATTTAAGCCTAATTTTGTGCTGTATATTTGGCTTTTCTGGTGCATATATTGCGATTTTCATAACTCTACTTATGTTTGCTTATTATATTGATGCTAGGCTTCTTATTGGACTTTTTGGACTTACAATTTTTAGGAAAAGAGTCAATATTGAAAGCAAAATCTTCCATGTGTCGGACTCAGATTACAAGTTCAGATTACAAGTTTTTAAGTGCAATTAAAGTTAAAGGCTGGAAGAATAAATATTTCGCAATGGAAAGGTCTTAGTTTGTTATAACGAACTTTAGAGATAAGGATGTTTTGCAGAGAGTTCTAAGCTGCAATATCACAGCTGAAGTGACTCACTGGCTTTCCTATTTTTCGGAGCTTTTGCGATTCTAATTGGATGATTCATTTCAATAGACGAGTGGTGGATTTATCTTATGACAACTATCTTAACAGGACTATTTTGCGACGTCCTTCCAATTATGATTCAAAGATATAATCACTATCTTCTCTAAAAAGTTTATGCGAAGTTAAAGTAATTTTAAGGCATATTATCATGCTTTTTTTTATATTCTCACATCAAAAGTTACAATTGACTTTCTGATGATGCTATGATAAAATATTTATATAAGCGAGGGCAATATGGAAATTGAAAGAAAGTTTAAAGTTGACAGCGAAAGAGCGAGAGAAGTAAAGAGACTTGCAGTTTGTCAGAAGAACATCGAGCAATATTACACGCTCGTTGGTGGTATAGAGGAAAGATATCGTTTTGACGGAGAAAATTATTATCACACAATAAAGAAGAGCACTGAAAGTGATTTAGTTCGAGAGGAGATTGAAGACGAGTGTACGGCAGAGGAATACAATTTAAATAAACAATATAAAATTGGAGATGTGATTTCAAAGAAAAGATACATATTCCCAATGAGTGATTACAATTGCGAGTTAGATGAATATCAGGGAAATCTTAAAGGACTTTACGTGTGCGAAATTGAGTTTGCAACGGAGCAGGAAGCTGAAATTCTTGACGTGCCATGGTTCTGCAAAGAGGATATCACCTTTGACAAAAGATACAAAAATCAGTCCTTAGCAACTGAAGGACTTCCTAGCATTGAAAGAAAGTTATAAAATTAAACATGCAAATATCTTTCACTAGATAACTAATAATTTAGTTCTATGCTAGCAAATTTCTTGACAATCATTTTGATATTTTGTTACACATAATAATGAAAAAGAGTGGAATAAATATAAACTTTAATAAGAAGGAGCTAAGATGAAACTAATTGATTTAACAGGGAAAGAAGTTGAACTAAAAGGATGTTTAGGATGTGAACTTGCAAACGAAGAACTTGCTGCTTTTGGAGGTCTATTATATAAAAGCAAAAACTTTGCAATAATGCAAGATTTTGAACTTCCAATTGATGGATTTATCATAATTTCCTCAAGAAGACATGTTGTTAAATGGACGGAGCTTTCTGAGGAGGAGCAGTCTGAACTTGTTATGCTAATTAATAAGACATTAAAGATTTTGGAAGAAAACAATGTTGCAAAAGAGTACAATGTAATTTTGGAAGAAAAAGCGGGCTATCATTTTTACATTTGGCTTATGCCTCGCCATCAGTGGATGATTGAAAAGTTTGGTAAGGTGCTAAAGAATATCAAGCAAATTCAAGAATATGCACTTGAAAACCTGCGCGCAAAAGAGAATATAAAAAGAATAGAAAAAACATGCAAGCTTCTAAAGAAGGAGTTAAATAAAAAATAAATTTTCACTAAAAACACGCAATATGCAGGGAATAATACTATGAAATTTGGATTTGCTGCCAAACTATTTGATGTTGGTGCAAGGATGAAATGGTTGGAAGAAAAGAATGATAACAGTGTTTAAAAAACTATAAATTGTAGTTTATAAATTTACATGTTAATGTGATGAATTAAAAAAACGACTGAAAGCTGATGAAATTAACTTTCGGCCGTTTTTAGTTTATAGATTTATATATTTCTTCAAAGCTAAAAAATAAAACATGGAGCTAACGAGCAGATTCGAACTGCCGACCTCAGCATTACCAATGCTGTGCGCTACCGACTGCGCCACGTTAGCATAGAGCTCTACTTGAGAAGTGGGGAAAAAGATCCTCGTGATTACCTCTCAAACATTTAGAATATAACACTTTATGAACTATTTTGTCAATGAAATAAGTAATTTATGGTGATTTTTTTTACTATTTTCATAACAAAGACATCAATCTGCTTGAAAAAACTTTTATTATATGCTATAATTTCAGTGTTTGGAGGAATAATGAACGTTAGTTTAATGGCAAACTTCTTTATGGATGTCAAAAATTGGGTATATAATTGGGATGTTGTTACTTTCTCATTAATTGTTATCATCATATCTACTTTGATGATTATTTCGCTCATATCTTTTCTTAAGTCAGCCATCAAAGATAAGTCTAAAATTAAGATTATGCCAATAATTTTTCTTGCGCTGTTAACTACAATGCTAGTTCTTATTCTATTAGCTAGGAAATAAAGGAGAGAAGATGAAAATATTATCAATGCTTGCTGAAGGTGAGATTCAATCAGATTGGATTACAAAAGTTTTCCCTGTTTTAAGATATGTTTTATTCGGAATTATTGTTGCATGCGCAATCACTATGATTATTACAATTTTGCTTCAATCAAACGATTCAACAGATGACGGGAATGTTATTACGGGAACTCAAGAGAGCTATTATTCACAAAATAAAGGCTCTACAAGAAATGGAAAGTTGAAAATTGTTACAATTGTTATGGCTAGCATAATTGCATTCTGCGCATTAGCCTACTTTATAACAGAAATTATCAATAAAACGGTGTAAAAAATGACTATCAAAGAAAGATTGTTTAATTTAATTGCTAAAGATAGTTTGGCTTATTCTAAACCAGACAATCTTTTTTTGTTTTTAGCAAACACTTTGGATGTAAAGGTTGAAAGTGTCAAGGCGGAATTTAAAAAACTTGTCGCAAACGGGGATGTATTTGAAGTAAGGAAGAATAAGTTTATAACTATCCCATCTCGTGGCTACATGAAAGCAAAATACATTGGCAACGCAAAGGGCTTTGGATTTTGCGATATAGGTGGAGAGGCAGAAGATATCTTCATTCCTGCGAACAAGTCTTTCGGAGCGATCGATGGGGATAAAGTAATCGTTCGCGTAAATTCTATGGGAGCGAACTCGGAAGGTGAAATTGTTGGAATTTATGAACCTGTAAAGAAAGTTGTTGGAACAATTGAGAAGGTCAGCAAAAGCCTTTTCTTAGAGCCGGACAATGGCAGAATCCCAATGAAATTTGCTGTTAAGAAAACAGGCCTTATTTGTCACGAAAATGATAAGGTTGTCGCAAGAATTATTAGAGGCAAAAGAGGAGCTCACTCAGCTGAGGTTATTGAAATACTTGGACAAACAGATGATATTAAAACTCTAGAACTAGCTATAATTAGAGATCACAACCTTTATGAAGAATTTCCACAAGAGGTCATTGACGCAAGTAAAAAGCTGCCAAAGAAAGTTCTTGAAAAGCAAAAGAAGGGCAGACTAGATTTAACAAAAGAGGTTATGTTCACAATTGACGGCGAGGACGCCAGAGACTTTGACGACGCCGTGTCTATAAAGAGAACAAAGAAGGGTTATCTTCTTGGAGTTCATATCGCTGATGTTGGAGAGTATGTAAAGAAGGGAAGTATTATTGACGAAGAGGCCTTTAAAAGAGGAACAAGCACATATTTCCCAACTTCTGTTCTTCCAATGCTTCCTGTTTCACTTTCGAATGGGATTTGTTCGCTAAATGAGGGGGTCGAGAGATTGACACTTTCATGTATTATGGAAGTGAACAAAAAAGG
>CALCWV010000062.1 GCA_937907645.1 uncultured Clostridia bacterium | reverse complement strand
CATCAGATACTAGTGCAGACATTGAATTGTTTGATCCACCACCATTTGATAGGTTGATTGAGAGCCCTTCATCTTTGAAATAGCCTTTGTTTATAGCTACATAGAGAGGTGCATAAAAGGTACTATGAGTTACTTCGCTTAGATTAATTACGTTTGGATCACTTTTACTGCAGCCAAAAAAGACTACTGAAAATGAGCAAGCGACTAATGCTAAAACAGCTAAAGATATTTTTTTGAATATATTCATTTTTTTTCCTCCTCATAAATCTATCCTATGAATTGGATATTTCTTTTGCTACCTCAAATTAAATGAATTATAGTATTGACAAAGAGGGAAAAGTTTGATATAATCAGCTAGAAAGATGAGGTAAAAACTATGTCAATGCTTTTAGATAATGATATTTTAGCAAGATTAACACAAACTAACGTCGTGACAGGCTTAGTTTTATTAGTGCTTGGAATTGTGCTTGCTTTATGTTCATCAAAAATAGCAAAACTGGTCAGAAAGAAAGATAAAATTGAGCCAAACGACAAAGTATTCCTGTCATTAAAAGCATTTGCTTTGGCACTTATATTAGTTTCGTTGATCGTTATGATTATTGAATAAAAAATATTAAATGCAAGCTTAATCGCTTGCTTTTTTTTACTTATTTATATATACTGAAAAAGAATTTTAAGGAGAAAAACATGGAAAAAAACTACGATCCTAAGAGTTTCGAAAGTGAAATTTACAAAAACTGGTTAGATAAAAAATATTTCAAGGCTAAAATCAATCCAAATAAAAAGCCTTTCACTATAATTATGCCACCTCCTAATGTTACTTCAAAATTACATATGGGTCACGCATTTCAACAAACAATTCAAGATATTATAATCAGAAGAAAGAGAATGCAAGGATATGAGGCTCTATGGCTTCCAGGAACTGACCATGCTGCTATTGCAACAGAGTCAATGGTTTGTAAAAAATTAGAAAAGCAGGGACTTACAAAAGAAATGCTTGGAAGGGAAGCTTTCTTAAAGGAAGTGAATGCTTGGTACGACGAATACAAGGGAACAATCATAGATCAATTTAAGACAATGGGATACTCCTGCGACTGGGACAGACTCGCTTTTACAATGGATGAACAAAACAATAAAGCCGTTAGATGGGTGTTTGTTCATTTGTACAAGAAAGGCTGGATTTACAAGGGAAAGAGAATTGTAAATTGGTGCCCTCATTGCAAGAGTTCTATTTCCGATGCTGAGGTTGAATTTAAAGAAGTTCCATCACATTTCTGGCATATAAGATATCAAATTGAGGGGACAAATGATTATCTTGAGCTCGCAACAACACGTCCTGAGACGCTACTTGGAGACTCCGCTGTTGCAGTAAATCCTAATGATGAAAGATACAAGCACTTAGTTGGGAAAAACGTTATTCTTCCGCTGCTCAATAAACCTATTCCAATTGTAGCAGATGAATATGTTGAAATGGATTTTGGAACAGGCGTTGTTAAGATTACACCTGCACATGATCCAAACGATTTTGAGGTTGGACTTAGACATAATCTTGAAGTAATTAAGATTTTAAACGATGACGCAACTCTTAATGATAAATGTGGAAAATATGCTGGAATGACAAGAGAACAAGCTCGCGAAGAGATTGTTAAAGATCTTGAAAAGTCAGGAAATTTAGTTAAAATTGAGGACTATACTCATAACGTAGGACACTGCGAGAGATGTAAAACTATCATTGAACCTGTTATTTCAAGTCAGTGGTTTGTAAAGATGTCCGAAATCAAGAAGCCAGCTATAAAGGTTGTTGAAGAGGATAAAGTTCATTTTGTTGATGAGCAGTATAAAAAGACATATTTACACTGGATGTACAACTTAAATGACTGGTGCATTTCTCGTCAGCTCTGGAATGGACACAGAATTCCTATCTTTACATGCCCAGATTGTGGGGAAGTAATTTGTGAAATGGAAGACCCAACTGTATGTCCAAAATGCGGATGTAAACACCTCATTCAAGAGCAAGACACTCTTGACACATGGTTCAGCTCAGCACTTTGGCCATTGTCAACTCTTGGATTCCCTGACAAAAAAGAGGATTTAGCATATTTCTATCCTACAGATGTCCTTGTTACAGCAAGAGAAATCATCAACCTTTGGGTTGCTAGAATGATATTTAGCGGAATTGAATATTATGGAGATATTCCTTTCAGAGATGTAGTAATCAACGGAATCGTTAAGGATGCTCACGGAAAGAAAATGAGTAAAACACTTGGAAATGGAACAGACCCAAGAGATGTGATTAAAGACTATGGTGTAGACATTTTAAGATACTCATTATTCAATGGGATTTCAATTAATATGGACTCAAAATTCTCAGAGAAGAAAGTTGAGCTAAGCAGAAACTTCCTTAACAAAGTTTGGAATGCAAGTAAATACGTTTTAATGCAACTTGAAGGCAAAGAAGTTAAAACAATTGATAAAGTAAAACTTAATCTTGCCGATAAGTGGATTATTTCTGAAGTTAATGAGCTTATCGAAAGCGTTGATAGGAAATTTGATAAGTATGATATCGGAATGGCAGAATCTGAACTTGGAGATTTCTTCTGGACAAAGTTCTGTGACTGGTACATTGAGCTCAGTAAGACAGATATGGCAGGGGACAACGCTGAGGGAACAATTGCGACACTTAACTATGTTTTAACTGTTTTACTTAAGATGCTTCATCCATTTATTCCATTTATAACAGAAAAAATCTATCTTGAACTTCCAATGCACGATGAAAGCATAGTTATTTCTTCATGGCCAACAAAAGTTAAAAATTACGATTTAGAAAAGAAACAAATGGAAGAGATTATGAACATAATTAACTCTATCAGAAATGCTAGAAATGAAAAGAATGTCCCTGACAACAAGAAAATCTCAATTGAAATTCTCCCAATTAGTGACAGACAACTTTTTGAAACATCTATAAATTATATAAAGAAACTTTGCATTGCAAGCGATATCAAACTTGTAGATAAAGAGGAAAGTTCAGCTAATGCTGTCGCATTGATTTTCAACAACTGCAAAGTATTCCTTCCTTTAGAAAGCTTAGTTGATTCTAAAGAAGAGAAGGGAAGAATTGAAAAAGAGATTGAGAAAGTTAAATTTGAGATTGCTCGTTCTGAGAAGATGCTAGGAAATCCTGGCTTTGTAGCAAAAGCTCCAAAGAGTTTAATTGATGCTGAAAATGAAAAATTAAAGAAAAATAGTGAATTGTTGTTAAAACTTGAAAAAGAGTTGAAAACTTTTTAAGGGGGAAAGCATGAAGGGATTTAAAAAGCTCTCAAAAGGTGATAAAATCTTTAGAATTATCAATATTTGCCTTAGCGTTATGATGTCTGTCCTATGTGTTGTGTTATCATTTTATTATGGACTAGTTAACAACTGGAATAATAGGCTTGGCTCAGCAATTGGAATGGCTGTAACATCACTTCTTCCACTATTTTTTGAGCTTATAACACGCAAAAGACTTTCAAATGCCGTTTTCTTGGTTGTAAATATTTATATCCTTTTTGCCGGAGTGATTGGGTCTGCTTTGAATGTTTATTATCTAATTTCATGGTATGATGTTCTCATCCATTGTATAATGGGATATCTCATTGCGATGCTTGGATTATTCTTCCTTTGCAAACTTAAAGATCAAAGCAAGATGAAGGCAATAACTGTAGCTTTATTCTGTTTGTTCTTCTCACTTGGGATTGAACTGCTTTGGGAGATTTTCGAAAGAATTTTGGACGTTTTCTTCAATCAGACAGCACAAGGACCAAAGGTTGATGGAACAAACGCTCCATTAGTGACCGATACAATCCAAGACCTTATTTGTAATTTCTCTGGAGCACTTTTATTCTTCATTCACTATATCGTTGACAGATACACAAAAGTTAACTTTGGATTCAAATATATCATTGATGACTTCAATGATGTGAAAAAAGAAAGTAAAGTTAAGACAGCAGAAAAAGAAGAGAATATTTCAGACGAAAATATTTCTCAAGAAGAAAGTCCTCAGGAGAAAAGGTCAGGGGAAGATATTGAAGCGGATAAAGAACAACAAAATGAAGATGAAAAAATAGATAGAAGTTAATCTATCTATTTTTTAATCGTGTCTAAGTGATTCAACGGGATCAAGCTTAGCAGCTTTTGCTGAAGGATATAATCCTGATAACATGCTTATAAATATTGCCACGCCCATGCTGATAAGTAAGTAGTACCAGTGTAGTGTAATTGGAGCAAATCCAAGCACTGAGGTTAATATTATTTTTATTATAAGAATAAGTAGTAATGAAAGTAGGCACCCTATTAGTCCGCTGAGAATTCCAATTAAGAAACTTTCGGATGTAAAGATTAATTTAATGTCACTCTTCCTTGCTCCAATAGACTTCAAAACTCCAATTTCTTTTGTCCTTTGAGTTACTGATATATATAGAACAACTAAGATCATTATTGCTGCTACTACAAGAGAAATTGCAGCAATTATTGTAAGAGCAAGACCAAATGTCTGAAACATCCCAGTAAACATATTTGCAAGACGTTCTTCAATTGAACCAGAGTATTTTTCGGTAGATTTAATGTACTCATTTATTTTATTTGTTGTGTTTTGTCCGTCAGTTTTAATGTATACAGTAGTAGGTTGTATGTGAGAAGGTGTTTCACCAGCAGCAGTTGTTTCTGCAACTACAACAGAATCTAAGTAATCATAGTCTATGTACATTACTAGCATTGAGCTAAACATTGAGACGTCTACAATTCCAGTAACTTTCAAATCTCTTGTGATGACAACCGTTCGAGAATAGTTGAATGTAACAGTTACTGTTTTTCCTACGATATCCTCGCCATATTTTTCAATAAGTGCTGCAGAGAACATTGCTTCATCTTCGCCGCAAAGTTCACCTTGAGTAAGATTGGATTTTGTGTATGTTGCAGGAGTGGTATACATTGCAAAAATGTTATTAGATATGGCTTCGCCACCTTCAGGAGTATATGAAACTTTTGCAGAGGCAGAAAAACCCGTCATTGCCATATATCCATATGATATTTCATTTCTTGTAATTTTATAGCTCGAATCTTTGAGCGGATTTTCGTTAACTTCATTAATCAAAGTGTCAACGTCTTCTTCAGTGAAAGGAACACCTGCAATTGCGCTCATATCCGTTCTCGATTCTGATTTTTTTGAAACGCTAACGACCGTTGGACTTGAATATTCAGCTGCTAGGGAAGATATGTATCCAGTTAGCCCTGATGCAAATGAAAGCATAAGTATCAGCGAAGCTATGCTAATTCCAACGCCAATTGACATTAAAATATTTTTTGTCTTGCTTGCCCACATGTTGTGGAAAGCTAATTTAATAGCCGACCAGAATGAAAGGTTTTGTTTTTCTTTTTTCACTCTTGTTTTGCTTTGATTTAGTGGATCATTTTTTACATATTTTTCGTTTCTTTCATCGCGGATCATTTTTCCGTCCGAAATTTCTATTACTCTTGAAGAGATACTTGCAACTTTTTCCGAGTGGGTGACCATAATAACAAGTTTTCCATCATCAGCAATTTGTTTAAGTAGATCCAAAATTTGAAGAGTAGTGTCAGAGTCAAGCGCTCCAGTAGGTTCATCGGCGAGTATAATATCAGGATTGTTGATCAAGGCTCTTGCAATCGCAACTCTTTGTTTTTGACCTCCACTAAGTTGATTTGGTTTTTTCTTTAGCTGAGTTTCCAATCCTACTTTCTTAAGGATCTCAGTCGCCTTTGCAACCTTTTCGCTTTCTTTTACCCCAGAGAGTGTTAAAGCAATAGTTACATTATCAAGAATTGATAGGTGAGGGATAAGGTTAAAAGACTGGAACACAAATCCAACTTTATTTTTTCTGTATTTATCTAAATCCTTGTCCTTTAGTCCTTGAATATTTGTCCCAGAAACGATTATATCACCAGTAAAATCGGAGTCCAAGCCGCCAATTAAATTCATAAGTGTTGATTTTCCGCTTCCGCTTTCTCCAATTATTGAAACAAGCTCACCGGCATCAAATGAAAGATTTATATTGGTTAATGCTTTAAACTTTTCTTTATTTCCTAATTTGTATTCTTTACATACATTTTTTAGCTCTAGTTCCTTCATAGCTTTTCCTTTTTTCTCTGCATAAGAATTATATATGATTTTTTTCTACAAAATCCTTTTAAAAAGGAAAAATATTTTATTTTTAATTTTTTTATAAAAAATAGTTTTATTTTTTCTTTCTTTATGATACAATTAATATATAAAATATTCGGTCTGAATAAATAAACAATAAATTCAGGTAAAAAGAGGAGAATAAAAAATGTGCTTTTTATTAAAAAATAAAGAAAAAGTAATCGATCCAGTAGTTCACGAGGAAGAAGATAATTTCTCAATTTCTAACGGAGTTCATATAATAAATAAATGCAAAAATGTTTCTGTAAGCGGGAATGCAGTTATTTTAGAGGCAACAGATTCTTCTTTTGATGAAATTACAGGCAAAGCAACAGTTCAAATGTTTGAAAACTGCGTTTTGGAAAGATTGTCCGGAAAAGCAAAAATTGGATTAATGAAGAGCGGAAGAATTGAAAAAGTTACAGGAAAATCAAGAGTTACAACTATTAATGACTGTAAAATTGATTATGTAAACGAAAAATCAAAAATTGGAACTATGAATAACGGATTTATTCGTTTTATTGATGATAAAGCTGAGCTTGCTACTCTCACAAATGGAAGAGTTATGTTTGCAAGAGGAAAGTCAAGAGTCGTTTCATTTATTAATGGCGAAATTACTGGATTTATGGGAAAATCAGAGCTTGTAAGCCTTTTGAATGGGCATGTAACATATTGCTTAGATAAAGCAAAAATCGGAACAATAAATAGCGGAAAAATTGATTTAATCGCAGATAACGCAGAAATCTCAACATTAAACAAAGGTGTCGTTGAAGAGATGCTTGGTGCTTCAATGGTTTCAGCTAATATGGATGGAGAAATTGTTACAAAAGGCAAGAACTCTTTAGTTTTATATAGTCCTTCAATCAGTGAGCAAAGAAAAGCTGAATATAAAAAGCAAAAAGAAACAAAGGTTGAAGAAACAAATAAAGAGGAAGTAAAAGAAGAAAAAGTCGAAGAAACACCTGTTGAAAATGTAAATCAAGTGTCAATTTTCGATGATAAAAAAATAAAGGATCCTAAAAAATCAAAACCAAAGAAAAAAAATTGAATCAAAAAAATAAGACTTTCATTTGAAAGTCTTTTTTTATGCTTTATAAAAGAATCGAAGGATTTTTATTAATAATCCCAATAAGCAATTATTATACAATATTTATTTCTATATTTGTGGTAATAGTCATTATTAGAACGATTTAAAGTACTTTTCAACAATTTTCGACAAATATTTTCTTAAAATAATTGACATTTTTGTAAAAAATTAATAAGATATAAGAGTATTGGAAGGTCCAATTAAAAGGAGGAGAATATGCTTAATAATATAAATAATTCCGAAAAACAAAATGTGGAAGATGAAAAATTCACAAAAGTTAACAATCTTGGAATTTACGAGCTAAGAGGATTAGCTAGAGCATTGGGTGTTTCTTCTCCAACCACTAAAAGGAGAGATTATTTAGTTTCAGCTATTATTAATAAACTTGACAACAATAATATTGAATTAGTACAAAAGACAGGGAAAGGTAGACCATACAAAAAGATTGAGGGCATAGAGAACATACTCAATATTGTTGGAGATCAATCTTTTAAACATTTAGATAAACCTAAGGAATATACTTATGATGATATTGTAGTTTTTGCTCAACAAATTCCTGTTTTTGAAAGTTTTTCAAGCGATGAGTATATTAAAAAAGGGGTAATTAGAGCTGTTAAAGGCAGTTCATATTTTGTTGATATTGATAGTGATGGAATGGTATTTATTCCTGAAACAATGACAGAAGACCTTGAGATAAGAAATGGTGACTTTATTGAGGGGTTTGCAAGAAATATAAATGGGAAGAAACAATTTCAAATGACAAAAGTCCTATCAATTAATAAGACAGAAGTAAAAAAATACAGAGCATATGAAGGTGGCGAAGCAGTAAAAGTGCTTCCAATTAATAATTTGATTTTGCAAGGCAAAGAATTATTAGAAGGTGGACGAAATATATTAATTATTGATGAGCCAATTTTCCTAAATGGCGATAATGTTAGATTATTGACATCTAGATTTGAAGGCTTTGATAAGGTTATTGTTCTAGGGCTAAACCTTTGTTCAGAAGATAAAATCTTATTCAATTCACTGAATGAAAAAGTTTATCAATTTTCGACAGAATATGGAAGAGAAAATATAGCGAAGAATTTTGACTGTGTGGTTGATTCAATAAACTTATGTGAAAGATTTATCTCGAACGGAGAAAAAGTGCTATTTATTGTATACGATATAATGAATGTTTTAAACTCATTGGATGTATACTTTGCGAACACTGATTTACCTAGAAAAATGGACCATTGCACACAGTCAACTGTAATAGTTGAGAAGTTAATCTCACTGGCAGCGGCTTATTCTAATGGTAAAAGCTGTACAGAACTGCTTATCTGCAATGATTTAGATTTATCAGATTTGTTCATTCGAAACTCAGTTGTAAAAGTAAGTAAAAGGGTTAAATGATTCTAAAATAAGGAGTAGAAATGGCCAATATATTATCAATCCCAAGAGGATTTTACATAGGAGGAATGGAAATTCGTTTTTATGGAATTTTAATGGCTTTAGCAATGGCCGTCGGAGTCATTTTGGCTTGCTATAATGCAAAAGCAAGAGGGATGAAATCTGATCATATTCTCATATTAGCATGTTATGTGCTTCCGCTTGCTGTAATTGGCGCAAGAATGTTTTCATTTATTTCAGAAAGAAATTTATATAGTTCATTTTGGCAGATATTCAATTTAAGAACAGGTGGGATGTCCATTTTTGGGGGAATAATTGGTGGAGCTGTTGCGATTTTGCTGTTCTGCCTAATTCACAAGAAAAATTTCTTTGCAGTAGCCGACGTTGTTGTCCCATCACTAATACTAGGTCAAGCAATTGGGCGTTGGGGAAATTTCTTTAATCAAGAAGTTTATGGATTCGAAGTCACAAATCCTTCTTTACAATGGTTCCCTTTTTCTGTTTATATTGACGCGACTGGGACGTGGCATTTAGCTACATTCTTTTATGAGTTTGTTTTTAACATGCTTCTATTCTTAGTTTTGATGTTAATGCTTAGAAAGTTTAAGGTGAAGAGAAACGGAGTGCTTATGGCGACATATCTAATATGGTATGGAGTAGTGAGAGCTTGCCTCGAGCCATTAAGAGTTCAAAAATACATTCTCTATATGGGTAAAATCAGGGTGTCATTGTTTGTGAGTATTATTTGTGCAGTCCTTGGAGTAGCTTATTTTGTATACCTACTAGTCGATTACCTTTTAAAAAAGAAGAAACAGCCCTTGGCAGTATCGACTGGTGGAGCGAATGTAGAAGTTCAAACTGCCAGCGAATCTATTGAAGATAAAAAAGAAACTCCGAAGGAATTAGAACAAACTTCTAAAGAAAAATCTGGAACCCCAGAGGACAATAAGACGGATAAAAAAGAATAGATTGGCAATAAAAATGTATGCCAACAGGAAAGATTTCCGGAATTAAAAAGACTTATTTGTTAAGAAGCAGTGCGATAATTTGTACGCTATCGGCATTGCTTTTTATTTCCCTATCTTTTTATTTTCATAAAACTCAAAATGAGTGGTTTTATTTGTTTTGCATGTTTTGCGGACTACATCAGGTTGTTAAAGGAGCTTTATATAACACTGACTCATCCAGTTACTTTGGTTCAACATTAGTTACTATAGGGATTTTACTTTTGACAGGTATTTATTATAATATTCAAAACAAAGAGTGCTTGTTTTTGTTCGCTTTTGCTATTTCTTCACTATACATTTTTATAAAATACTCCGAAGGTGTTCATGCTTTATTTGCAGGAGCTTACTGCTATGAAGGGATAATTTTATATTTTTTTTTACTAAAAAAAATAAATTTGACAAAATTTCTCGTATTTAATTCATTTTTATTGTTTATTTTTTTACTCATTTGTGCTATTATATTGATAAAGATTGTGAAAAGAAGGAGGAGCTATGTTTAATTATGAAAGTTTAGGCTACAACAGAGAAGAAGTAGATAAATATATTGCGCAGCTAAAGACTGAACTAGTTCAAAAGAAACTCAGCCTTCTTGAATCAGAGAAAAAAGTACTTGGATTAAAGCAGAAAAAGGAAGATATTGAAACTAAAGAAAAGAACATAATGAAAGCTCTTAAGATTCTTGAGAAAAGTCAAAGAGAACAGGAAGAGAGTGTAAAAAATCTTTATGCTCTAAAAATCGAGCAAAACGACTTGATTTACGATAAAATAAAAAGATTATTTAATAAAATTGAAGCCCTTTATCCTGGGATTCAGACAAACATGGAAATTAAGAATGGAATTAATGAAATTGAGACTTTAATTGATGAGGTAAAAACAAATCCAGGAAAGCGTCTTAATATTGAAAAAGATCCAATGAGAGAACTTCTTAGCAAAATGCAGGAGTATAAGAGACAAAAAGAAGCGGGCATAAAGACAGTTAAGATTGAGAGAAATAATATTCATCTTTATGATAACGCTGAAAACGTTGATGAATTTCTAGCGGCTAAGCCGGAGGATAATAAACTATATAAAAACATTGAAATTCAGTCAAACGGCTTTGATTTAAAAGAAGCTGTAAACCCAAAAGACAACTTAGATGAAATAATGAAAGCATTTGATTTCTTTAATGAGGAAGATAACTAATCTTCCTTTTTTTATTTATTAATCTTAAAAGCAGAGAAGTATTTGCGGGTTGTTTATGGAAAACGAAGGTTATAAACAAAAAAAATCGTATTTTGGAAAAAAATATTAAAAAAAGTTGAAAAAACTTAAAAAAGTAGTTGACAAAGAGGAAAGTAATGTGGTAATATAACAAT
>CALCWV010000061.1 GCA_937907645.1 uncultured Clostridia bacterium | reverse complement strand
CTCTTTTTAGGGTGTTTTCTTTTGTTTCATTTTTCTCTGGGTGTCCTCCAGGGATTGTCCACGTATTTCCATTTTTAACTATCAAAAGTTGATTTTTTTCATTAAAAACGTAGCCACTTACTTGTGTATATCTTTCATTTTTTAGTTTATAGTTCTCACGCCAAATTATTTTGCAATTTTCGGATATAGCCTCATATTTTTTCATATTGTCCTCCTTAATAATTTTTATCTTTTAATAATGATATATAATACGCTTAAACTTTAGTTCAAATGATGTGCATTTACTTTTTTCTAATTGATTTATTTTTTTTCTACATCATAAGGTTATTTAATTTTGACATATTCCTATAATGAAAGGCTTGTTAAAACTTAAATATATCCTGCAGTTTCTTCCATAAAAGCCTTTAATCTAAAACAATTATAACATAAAATAAGTTTATGTGGCAAGTAACCTAAAGCAAGTCCGCTTAATCCAAGTTTGGAAATCTGTAAATTATTTTAAGTGGTGTAGAAAGTAGTATCATGAGAAAACTTTATTCTCTGTACTAATCATATCTTTTTATTCCAAGAAAAATATGAACCCAACAATTCAAAATCGTTGATATTTATCCCATGTTTTTTTGTAAGTTGGTTAGATAAAATCTTTATTTCAATATTGTTGGGCTCAATAACCCAAGAGAATTTAACATTTCATTCGGATTCTCTTGCGAAAGATATTCATTTAGTTTTAAACATTTGGAGAGTATAAAAAAATGTGATATGATTTGAATAAGGAGAAACATATGAGAAGAATACAGATTGTACCAATGTCTCGAATGGAAGAGATGAGAAAAATGTTTAATGAATATTTAACTGAACTTTCACAGTTTGACCCAGATATTAAATTTGACGAAAATGGAGTGCCGATTTATGCTTGGTATGATTGTTATTGGGAAGAAAAACCGAGATATCCATTCTATTTTATAGTGGATGACAACATAGCGGGGCTAGCAATGATTAGAGAACTTGAAAATATGTGTTATGAGATTGCCGAGTTTTATGTTGCACCAGAGTACAGAAAGGATGGAAATGCGATATGGTTCGCAACCGAGATTACAAAACTATTTGAAGGGCAATTTACATTTTCAACACGTTTTACAAATCCTAGAGCAATAAAGTTTTGGGATAAATTTGCTAAGATGTTTGAAAGTAACTCATACGTCGATGATGATATTTGGAGAAGCAGGTCAATTAGAAAAAATTGTTTTAAAGAACATACATTAAATTTAAATCCCATATATTTTGACCTTATCAAAAGCGGAGAAAAAACTTTGGAAGGACGCCTTAATGATGATAAGAGAAAACTTTTTGAAGTTGGGGATAAGATAACATTTTTCAAAGAACCAGAAATGGCCGAAACAATTAAGGCAATCATCCTTAAAAAATATATTTACAAAAATTTTGATGAAATGGCAGAGGACTTAGACAAAAAAGATCTGGGTTTTGCAGATAAATCAAAACAAGAAATGATTGATGTTTATAGAAAGATATATCCTCGAGAGAAAGAAAATAAGTACGGGGTTGTAATATTAAAAATTAAGGTTATTAAATAGAGTTTTGTTTAGACAATAAAATGCAAAGTTTATTCAAAAAAACCGCTATATGCGGCGTTTTTAAGCTTTAAAAAGTGATTTTAGGAAGTTTTTTTCAATTAAAATTATTTTAAGAGGGTTATTAGTATTGACAGGACGGCGAAACTATGTTAATATATCCGCAAAGAGGTGGAATATGAAGAAAGATAAAATACTATGGGTAGTTTTTAACTCATTGACAGATTCTGAAAAAGATATCAATGTTGAAAATCCTGATACATATGTAGATCGTTTGTTGGTTTATAAGCGTAGTGCTGAGACAGGGGAGGTCTATATGCAAAAAGTTGACGTTGAATCTCTTATCCAAGAGAAGGAGCAGCAGGCTATCGCTGAAGCTAATAGAAAGCAGGGAATAACACTTTTTTCTGAGTTTTTAGTAGATAAGTTTGGCGAAGGCGAATTTTTCCTTTTGCCATATGGCAAGACAGTTTGTACAGACGAACTCGAAAGAACAAAATAATTGGGCAAAGGATTTGCTCTTATAAAAAACCATGCATTACGCATGGCCTTTTTTATCTAATTTAGTTTAAAAATTGAGTAAATCACGAGGCTCGCTGTTCAGCTCTGGAATGAGTTTAGTTCTCTAAATAATTTTCAGAGGTGGACAGCAGGGAACGAAGTGAGTTGCTTGATTTTGAAACTAAAAATCAAAATTCCAATAAGATAACTTGTTTGAGAACCTTAATATTTCAAAATCCAAGAGAAATCTTTTGATTACTGCTGCTAAATTTCTTCGAATTACTATGATAATTAATTATATTTATTCTCAACTCCCACATCAGTGCGAATTTCATTGCGATAGCAATTTCATTCGTGTAACGAATTTCATTTCCGCTTGCGGAAATATCATTGTTTAATAAAAAAAGCCTTCAAGTTTTTTCTTTTTGCTTTGTTGGCTTTTCTTTGATTTTATAATTAATGATATTAGCTTTCAGCTAATGATATTGACCTTTGGTCAATGATATTGCTCATTTTATTCGCAATGATATGATATTTCCTTCACTCGCACATTAGTGCGAATCTCATTGCGTCAGCAATTTCATTCGTGAAACGAATTTCATTTCCGCTAGCGGAAATATCATTGTTTAATGAAAAAAGCCTTCAAGAAGAAGACCTTTGCTAAACTTTGTTGTCATGTTTTTTTGGGGATTTAGTACTATAAAATCTAAAATGCTCTATAATCACAAGCAATCATCAATCGTAGAGGTATGGCAGCAGAAATCAAGAGATTTTTCTTGTAGTTTCTTTGTTTCGGGTTCCCGATAGAGGTTTCTCATCGGTGGTTCCGAAACAGAGAAAAATACTGAAAAAGAATTGATTTGTGCGGATATAAAAAAGCAAGCCCTTAACGGCTTGCTTAATATATGGTTGCGGGGGCGACGCGTTAAGAAAAGGGTCCAGTGGACACTTTTTAGCCAGAGAGCAAGGCGAACGACAAGCCGGGGAGCGACTTGTTCGCGGTCTGGGACCGACAGGTCGGATTTGAACCAACGACCTTCGGGTTATATCGTGACGAGCACGATGCGCGAGCTAGGTCCCTTCGGGCTCTGTGTTGTTCCAACACAAATCTTTGCTAACGCAAAGCTTTTATAACCCTCAATACATAAAAAAAAGAAAGCCCAAAGACTTTCTTCAACCTGGTTGCGGGGGATGGATTTGAACCAACGACCTTCGGGTTATATCGTGACGAGCACGATGCGCGAGCTAGGTCCCTTCGGGCTCTGTGTTGTTCCAACACAAATCTTTGCTAACGCAAAGCTTTTATAACCCTCAATACATAAAAAAAAGAAAGCCCAAAGACTTTCTTCAACCTGGTTGCGGGGGATGGATTTGAACCAACGACCTTCGGGTTATGAGCCCGACGAGCTTCCGAGCTGCTCTACCCCGCGTCAAGATACATTATTATTATATTCATTAAATTGTAAAAAGTCAAGAGTAAAATGCTTAAAATATAAGAAAAATGACGTTTTTTTATTAAAATCCTATGAATATCGAGTATATTTGAATTCAGGACAGCTATATATAAATATTTTTATATAAAAAATCTTTTTCTTTTAGCCCCATTATTTCGAAAAAAAACAAGTGATTTTGCACTTGCTTTAGATTTTTAAAATTTGATATTAAAAATTTTAGAAAATAACTGAGTAGATTGAAAATACAAATAGGATTAGAGATAAGTAATAAATTACATTTTTTGCAATGGCGATTCCTTTTATTTCGTCGTTTAAGAAAAGTTTGAAAATCACTGCTACAAAATATAGTACTGAGGCAACGGCAAATAAAATAGTTTGAACAGAAATTGTGCTGAGCAAGATAACTATAACTTGGGCTAAAAGAGCAACTCCGAATGTTAAGGATAGATATTTAAAGATATCCGTTTTCCAATTAAATTTTCTAAGAGCAAGAGCGACTATCACGGAAGCTATTGCGCCAACGCCGAATCCAATTGGAAGACCAAATGGAGATGGAGAAATTAAGAATAGTCCAGCAAGAGCGAGCATTAATCCTGACCCCATGTCTAATCCGGAATACAAACTTTCAAATAAATTAGTTTTCGAAGGAAGGGCAACGGCAATTGCTGAAAACAATTGTAAAACTAAGGCGATTAAAATAAATGTCGTTGTTCCACCAATTGATCTGACTCCAAGTAAATTTTCAACTGCTAGGCATAGCACAGTGATTGCGGCAACAGAACCTCCTTTTAAAGTAATGTAAGTTACAAGTTTTTCCTTTTTAAAGAAGAAACATGAAAAACCGCAGAGCACGAGAGAAATCAAAAGTAGTGCTGCGGGCAAAAGATATATAAGTAGATCAGAAGTTGTCTTCATAATTACCTCTCCTTTTAGTATACGTATATTTTAACATATCTTTCAAATAAATCCAACAAAAAAAGGATATATCAATCCTTTTTATCTTTTAATACAGCAAGTTTTTTCTTGATTCTGCTAAGTGCATTATCAATGCTTTTTTCATTTAACCCTGTTTCTGAAGAAATCTCTTTGTAAGAATATCCATTCAGATACTTTACTAAAACTTGTAGTTCCATTTTGGAAAGCTTTTGTCTAATCAGATCTTTAATCTCTTTCATGTTTTCCTCAGAAATCATTTTTTCATCGGCAGGAAGCTCAGATGATGGGATGATAATTTCAGGACTCTCCTCTTCTTCATCGTCAAACTTATCTTGAGTGGTGAGGGGGATAGCAGTAGAGAGAATTAAATTCTTCTGACTATTAGCTTTTTTGATAGCTGTTTGAATTTGTCTTTTTACACAAAGTCCAGCATATCCTGCGAAACTGACATTTTTGTCAGTGGAATAGCTCTTAATTGCTTTATAGAGACCGATCATTCCTTCTTGCATTAAATCATCAGAATCACCGTCGACGAGGAAATAACTTCTGCAGACTTTTCTCAGAAGATTTCTGTAATGTGAGAAAACTTCTAATTCTGCAGATGTGTCACCTTTTTGAGCGGATAAAACTAATTCTTCGTCTGTTCTCATTTGCTTCCTTTGTTTAATCTTTGTCTTAAAATTTCAAATATTGTAATTCCACAGGCAACGCTAGCATTAAGGGAATTAACCTTGCCCATGAGAGGAAGAGTTATTATTCCATCGCAATAAGTTCTAAGCGACTGTTTAACTCCTTTTCCTTCAGACCCAATAACAACAGCTATTGGCATTGTTAAATTTTTCGAATAAATATCATCGCCACCAGTTTCTGCAACGAAAGTCCAAATGCCATTTTCTTTAAAGAAGTCAATGCCTTCTTTGAGGTTTGTAACCATGCATATAGGCATATTTGCAATAGCTCCAGTACTTGTACGTATAACTGTTTCGTTCACTAAACAAGCTCTGTTCTTAGGGATAACTATTCCATGAACTCCAGCACATTCGCAGGAACGGATAATAGCTCCGAGGTTGTGTGGATCTTCGATTCCATCAAGTAAAACGAAGAAAGGCGTTTCGCCCTTAGTGTTGTCCATAAGCTGCTGCAGAGTTGAGTACTTAAAATCAACTGAGTCAGCTATAAAGCCTTGATGTCTCTTTGTCTCAGATTTTTTATCCATGAGATTTTTAGGAAGATATTCAACTTTAATCTTCTTTTTGCTTGCAAGAGCAAGAATTTCATCCCTTCTATGTTCAAGATTTTTGTCTACATAGATTTTGTTAATTGTTATATCAGATTGTAGAGCTTCACGAACAGCGTTTCTACCTTCAATAAACATACTTATTCCTCCATAATAGAAATCTCAAGGATTTCATTTAATCTTTCTTTTTTGTTATTAGTAAATAACCAGCCTACAAGAGCTTCAAAAGATGTCGCTTTGTGATAGTCGGCTGGATCAGCATTTTTAGCCATATGCTTCGTTTTTGAGTTTCTAGCCATTCTAACAATCTCTGCCTCTTCATTATCTAAAGAGGGGAGAAGCCTATCTAAAACGCTACTTTGCTTTTTAGCACTGCAGAATCTTGAAGCGAGTTTGTGTACATCATTCATTTTGAGATCTTGCTTTTTCACAATTTGCTCTCTGACGAAGAGAGTGTGCACGGCATCACCAATAAATGCAAGCTCTAACATTGTGTAATTTTTCATGTTTCTCCTATACATTAAATCTAAAGAGAACTACATCTCCATCTTGGATAACATATTCTTTGCCTTCGATTCTAACTTTTCCGTTTTCTCTAGCTTTGAGATATGATCCAGCCTCGATAAGATCGTCATATGAAACGATTTCTGCTTTAATAAAGCCTTTTTCAAAATCAGTGTGGATTTTCCCAGCTGCTTGAGGTGCTTTCGTTCCTTTCTTGATTGTCCAAGCACGAACTTCCTTTTCGCCAGCTGTGAGGTAACTCATAAGACCCAAAAGGTCATAGCTTGTTACAACTAATTTTTCAAGACCGCTTTGTTTGATTCCAAGTTCATCTTTGAAAATTTGTCTTTCATCCTCAGGGAGTGAAACGAGTTCTTCTTCGATTTTTGCGCAAAGGCAGATACATGAAGCTCCATCATTTTTAGCAAATTCTTTTACTTTCTCAACGTAATCGTTTGTGCCTTTCATAATATCAGCTTCGCCAATATTTGCGACATAGATCACTGGCTTTGCAGTAAGTAGAGAGTAGTTTCTGAGAAGCTTTTCTTCTTCCTCTGTGTACTTGAGAGATCTTGCAGGTTTTCCTTCTTCAAGGACTGCCTTGATCTTTGTCATAAGATTTACACCTGCAATCAATGCTTTATCACCTGTCTTTACAAGCTTAACATCTTTATCTAGTTTCTTTGTCACTTGTTCTAAGTCGGCGAGTGCAAGTTCAAGATTGATAACTTCGATATCTCTAATAGGGTCAACAGATCCGCTTACATGGATAATCTTTTCGTTATCAAAACATCTAACAACATGCACAATTGCATCAACTTCACGAATATGACTTAAAAATTTATTGCCAAGTCCTTCACCCTTACTTGCACCGGCAACCAGCCCTGCAATGTCCATAAATTCGATTGTTGCAGGAGTTATCTTTTTAGTGTTGTATAATGCTCCGAGTTTAATTAATCTTTCATCTGGAACATCTACAACGCCAACGTTAGGCTCTATAGTGCAAAAAGGGTAGTTGGCACTTTCAGCACCCGCATTTGTAATTGCATTAAAGAGAGTGCTTTTTCCTACATTTGGTAGACCAACTACACCTATTTTCATTTTTTATTTCCTCTTAATTATAATTTTTTCTAGACGAGTTTATTCTTTAGTATGATCGTCAGGACCTTTGCCCGAAGCATCATCGGAGTGTTCTGTTTCTTCCTTTTTCTTTGAAGGATCGTCATCAGGAAGGTTAGTGTATTCTTCTACTTTGACTTCTTCCCCTTCAGGAACATAGTCTTCTACATGAGGATCTTTATGTTCCTCTTCGGAGTGTTCTTTGTCTTTGTGTTCCTCTTCGGATCTCTCAGGATCTTTTCTTTCCTCATCTGCAAGCTCTTCTGGAGCTTTCTCAGATATGGACTTGCTTTCTTTCTTATTTTTCTCGTCTTCTTCTAATTGTCCGCTAGCAATAAGGATTTTCTTAAGTCTCTTTTGGTCTGAAAGTTTGATTTCTTCGTCCTTTTCAAGAGATGCTTTGATAGCTTTTACAAAGTTTTTATCTTTATCTTTAACAGAAAGATTTGCGATATCTTCAGCAGATAAATCTTTAACCTTATCTCTAGCTTTTTCATATTCCATTTCTTTAGCTTTCTTCTTAACTGATTGTTTTAAGATAGATTCATCAGAAACTACATTGTTTGAAGTATATCCAGAAACGCATCCGAGGGCAATAAGACTTAGTCCAATTGCTGGAACTACAGGGCCAAGCCCGATAAATGTCCCGACAACGCAAAGGATAGCTCCGAGAATGAGAAGGATAAGAGAGAGAAGTCCAAGACCCCTTCCGTCGCCGTCCCTTCCATCCTTACCATCTTTTCCGTCTTTCCCATCCTTTCCATCATGTGGAGGTTGTGATGGAGGTGGAGGAGGTGGCTCGATTGTTTTTTCAGGTTCACGATCATGCTCGTTCATTACATTTTCATTTAATGTTTCAGTATCCAGTACTCCGGCATGCTTAGGGTCGTTTTTATAAACTCCAACGCCGAGAAGTGTATCACTGCTCTTTTCTGTTGTGTCTGAGTTAAATGTGTCTTTTCCAAGGAAATCAACAATTCCCACAAATCCAACTGCGTTTTTAGCTGGCGCTTTAGCTGTTTTAGCTGCACTTGGCTTTTCTGCAACATCAACACTTATTCCAAGAGGCTGTTGTTTTGCAGCGTTGTTAGGGTTGAAGATAACTCTAACTGAGTGATTTCCGTCAGTGTTCTTATCTTTATCAATAATAGCTACAGAAGTAAATTCATGGAAAGTTGAAACTTCTCTTGAGTTAGCATCGTTCTTTCCATAGTAGTACATCTTATCCTCGTATCTAGCAAGAATTACTGTACTAGTTTGTCCTTCCTTATTTTGGAAGTTTGTAATGCAAATTTCAGGACCGTTTGGAATTTTATATACAATATTTCCGTTTTTATCAACCGTACCTTGGAGTTTTGCCATTGCAATGATATCTTTTTCATGCATTTTTAAAAGCTCTGCGTTGTTTAATCTTTCAGAAGCAGCATCTTTTCTTGATGAATAACGATCTTTTGTTGTATCCAACATTCTTTCAACAAACTTGCTGTTTTCATCAAAGTTGTAGCCATTTCCGTTTGGAGCTGTAACAACTGAAGGGTGTTTATCTTCCTCTCCTCTTGTTGCAATAATATTTTTTCCATCTGCTGAGAGAGTGAAGTTATCTCCAGCCATTTTGTATCTTGTAATTCCAGTGTTAGTTCTATCGATTGTCTCGATTTTGATTCTAAATTGTGTGCGAGTTGTTCCGTCTTCATTTGCAATCTCTATTTTTTCAACATCCTCTCTTCCAGTAAGATATTCTTTCATATTTGTATCGATTGCGGCTTCGTCAACTAAAAGCGTAGGAGCGTCATTTCCGTCCCCAGCCTTTCCGTCTTCAAGAGAAAGAACTACGTTGTTTGTAACGGAATCTCTGACTTGCAACAAGTTGTCTCCCATATCTGTTCTAATAGTTGTAACTTGGTTAAATTCATCTACTGTTTTATTCTTTCCATCAACTTTTTTAACTCTCTTGATCTTAGTTGTAAAGCTATATCCATATACAGCACCGGTGTTATCTTTTACAGGTTGTGATGAGTGAAGAAGGGAATCGTCAGCCTTAGATCTTGTAACTTTTCTCTTTCCAGGAAGTTTTGATCTTTCATCGATATCTACGTCTTCATCATGAACACCGTCATCAGCATGATGTCCATCATCATGAGTGCTGTCATCATCATGAGTGCTGTCATCGTCATGAGTGCTGTTGTCCCCCTTAGTTTCGTCGTTTGGTGGTGTAGGCGGTGTAGGAGGTGTCGTAGATCCAGCAGGAGGCACAGGTGGCGAAGGAGGTTCTGTTCCTCTAGGAGGTTCAGATCCATCTGGTGGTGTAGGAGGCACAGGTGGCACTGATCCAGCAGGAGGTGCGTCAATTGTTTCCTCTTCTATGTTTACCTCATCTGGTTTAGCACCTGCAACTTCGCTGACAGGGTCTGTGCTAGCCATGTGATTTCTAAAATTTCTAATTCTATTGTGTTCTGTAAGAACATCATAGGCTCTTGATGATTTAATCTTGTTTAAAGCTCTCTCTACGGCAGCGTCAAACCTCAGTGAAATTTCATTGAAAAAGTCTCTTACTTTTTCTGTAGCATTTTTAAATTTTTGCTTTGTCTTAACAAGTCCGCTCCTAGCTTTAGCTTTAAATTCATTGAGTTTAGCTTTAAATCTCTCTGACTTAACTTTAGCTTTAGCCTTTAAAGATTCTGACTTAGCTTTCACAGTAGCCTTTAAAGCCTCGGCTTTAACTTTTAAGTTCGTTTTAGCAGCAGTAGCCTTTGCGTTCAACTCTTCTTTTAGCTTTGACAATTTTTTCTTCAATTCTTCGCTAGTTGTATTTCTTTTTGTAGTAGGCTTAGCAGTTTCTGGTTCTACTGTCTCTTCAGGTTCTTCTATGCCTAAGCCATACTTTTTATTGATATGCTCTCTCTGTCTAGCGTAACTTCTTTGTTTACGTTCATTCTCCCTTTCATGTCTTTCATTTCTTCTTGCAGTAGAAGCTTTTGGTGCACCGCCGTTTGGAAGATTTCTCTTAGCTGTTTGAGGAGTTTTAGCGCGGTCGGCTTTAGGTCTTCCCGCTTTTTTTTGCTGATTTTTAGGTTTAGGAGTAGCAGTAGCTGTACTACCAGAAACTTTATGTTCTGCTGCATCGAGTCTTTCCAGGATCCTGTTTAGCTCCGCATTTCTTTTGTTTTCATCAGTTGCCATTAAATGTTCCTCCTTCTTTGGAATTTATAGCATTTAAGTTTATGATTGTATTTTATCATTAAAAAATACCTTTGTCAATAATATTAAAAACTATTTTATACAAAAAGAGCCTAAGTAAGCCAATTTTTAACAATATATTTTACTCTTTTTGCGCTATTTTTTTGCTAGCATTTAGTTAAGAAAAGAGAGAATATGAAAAACACTTGCTTTTTTATTTGTTTTTAAGTAAAATAATCCTTAGGAGATAAGAAATGGGACTTTTTTGGAATGAGAATAAATCTCAAGTAAAAAAACTGAAAAAAATTGCTGATAAAGTTATCGCTTTAGAAGATAAATATTCGGCAATGAGCGATGAAGAATTAAAGAATCAGACTAATATTTTAAAACAAAAACTCGCAGAAGGAAGTACTCTCAATGACATTCTTCCAGAGGCTTTTGCAACATGTAGAGAAGCTGCTTGGAGAGTTTTAAACATGAAGCACTTTTATGTTCAAATTCTCGGAGGAATTGCTCTGCATCAAGGCAGAATTGCTGAAATGAAAACTGGTGAAGGAAAAACTCTTATGGCAACTCTTCCTGCATATTTGAATGCACTAAGCGGGAAAGGTGTTCATATTGTTACTGTAAACGAATATCTTGCAAAACGTGACGCAGAATGGATGGGAAAAGTATATAGATTCCTTGGGCTAAAAGTTGGAGTTATTATTTCTGGAATGAGAGATGACGCAAAGAGAAATTCTTATCTTGCGGATATTTGCTATTGCACAAACAACGAACTTGGATTCGACTATTTGAGAGATAACATGGCTATTTCTGCTGAAGCTAGAATGCAGAGAGGACATAACTTTGCAATCGTCGATGAAGTAGATAGTATTTTAATCGATGAGGCCAGAACTCCTCTTATTATAAGCGGACAGGGAGGAAAGTCTAGCGATGACTATCTTAAAGCCGACAAATTTGCAAGAACATTGAAAAAAGATGAAGACTTCGAAATTGACGAAAAAACTAAAGCAATCAATCTTACAGAAAAAGGTATAGAGAAAGCGGAAAGGTACTATAAAGTGGCAATGCTTTCAGATATCGAAAATATTGAACTAAATCACTATATCAACAATGCTTTGAAAGCAAACTACATCATGTTTAGAGATGAAAACTACATCGTTAAGGACGGAGAAGTTGTCATTGTCGACGAATTCACTGGGCGTCTTATGGACGGAAGAAGATTTAATGACGGATTGCATCAAGCTATTGAAGCAAAGGAAAAAGTGGAGATTAAAGACGAGAACAAAACTCTCGCAACCATCACATTCCAAAACTATTTCCGTTTGTATTCAAAGCTTTCTGGAATGACCGGAACTGCAAAGACTGAGGAAGGTGAGTTTAGAGCAATTTACAACCTTGACGTTGTAATTATTCCACCAAATCTTCCAAATCAAAGAAAGGATGAGCCAGACATTGTTTACACAACTCAGCAAGGGAAAATTAAAGCTATTGTTGAAGAGATTAAGAGATGTAATGAAACAGGTCAACCAGTCTTAGTAGGAACGGTTACGATTGAGAAATCCGAAGAACTTTCAAAAGCGTTAAAATATGCAAATATCAAGCATATTGTGTTAAATGCAAAGAATCACGAACAAGAAAGTGCTATTGTTGCTCAAGCTGGACGAAAGGGCTCAGTTACAATTGCAACTAACATGGCTGGACGTGGAACGGATATTTTGCTTGGCGGAAATCCTGAGTTCATGGCGAAGAAAAAAATGGTGGACGAAAAGTTCACTGATGAACAAATTTCTTATGCTACAGCTTTCTACAATTCTGACGATCCAGAATTAAACAAAGCGAGAGATAGATTCACAGAGCTCTACAAAGAACTCAAAAAGCAAACAGACGCAGAGAAGGATGAAGTAAGAAAACTTGGCGGTCTTCATATCGTTGGAACAGAAAGACACGAGTCACGTAGAATTGACAATCAGCTCAGAGGACGTGCTGGACGTCAAGGGGACCCAGGCTCGAGTGTATTCTTCCTTTCACTTGAAGACGACCTACTTCGCAGATTCGGTGGAGATAGAATGAAGAAGCTTGCAATGTTGTTCAAGCTCGACGACACAACACCTATCCAACTTAAAATATTGTCAAGACAAATCACAGGCGCTCAAAAGAGAATTGAGATGCAGAACTTCGGAATTAGAAAGACTGTATTAAAGTTCGACGATGTTATGAACACTCAAAGAACAGTGATCTATGACGAGAGAAATAAAGTGCTTGACGGATATCCTGTCCACGATCAAATTGTAAATATGTTCCCAGATGTTATCGCAAAGATCTGCGAGGAGCACTTGGATGACGATAAGCCATATTATGATTGGGATTTAGCTCCGCTTAATGCCGCTCTCGAAAAGGGACTTCTTCCAAAAGATTCAAACATTGTAACTGAAGACTTTGTTGAAGGATGCGACGTTCGCGATGTTGAAGAAAAATTGATCAAAATTGTTGACAAGAGATATGCAGAAAAGCTCAAAGAGGCGGAGGACCTTGGAATTGACTTTGGAAAGGTTGAAAGAGTTGTTATGCTTAGAGTTGTTGACTCTCACTGGACAAATCATATCGATGATATGCAAATCTTGAAGAATGAAATCTTCTCTCGTGGATTCGGAAACGAAGATCCTGTGCTTGCATACAAGAAGGACGGATATGCAATGTTTGATGAAATGATCAGAAAGATCAGAGAAATGACATGCATGATTCTTCTTAATATTAACTTTGAAGTTAAGAAAGAAGAGCCTGTTCAACGTCCGACTTTCACACCTGTAAACAGAAGAACGGACCTTTTTGATAAACCTAAAAAGGAAAAGATTGAAGTTCAAAAAACTGTTGTAAACACAGAAAAGGAAATCGGCAGAAACGACCCTTGTCCATGTGGAAGCGGGAAGAAATATAAGAACTGCTGTGGTGCAAATGAATAGTAAAGAGGCGACTTTTGTCGCCCCTTTTTTATAGATAAAAGTCTTAGTTAAATTGGCGGATTATTACATTTCTGTGATAAAATATGCATAATATAAAATTTCAAAATCCTGCAATATGCTGAGTTTTTGAGTGAAAAGTATTAAAAAAATATTAATATTGACAAAAAAATTGTTTGTGATATAATATTCAAGCGAGGTTAAGATGAATAATACACGTAAAACATATTTAGAAAATGAAATTACAAATGAATTATGGAAGAGGGTGAACAAGGAGTCATCAAACTTTTATTATGTTAAGGATGTTAAAGGCTTAGTTGAAAAAATGAAGAATGCCGACTATTCTTTGATATCAATCCCAGAGCAGTTTACTGAAAAATATGAAAGAGAGTATGCAGATTATGTAAGTTATATTGTTTTAAGAGAACCAAAGCAAACTCTATATATTTCTGAGCCTTTCATTAAGAAAAATGTTGAATTTGCTTGTGCTCTTTTCGACGACCTAGTTGAAGAAGATCCAAAGAATTTTAGCTATATTGAAAAGAAGATTTCAGCTATGGACAGTAGAGATGACTCAGAGCAGTACATAAATTTTTCAAATCAAATTCACAATAACTTTGAAAAATAAGAATGCCAATAAAAAGACAGCCCCATTTGTCTTAAATAAAAACATAATTTCAAATAAACTCAGGTTGCAACTTCGCAACCTTTTTTATTTTAAAATTTCAAGCTAAAATTTTCTTGAAATTCTTTGTTTTTCTTCTAAAAATGGAAATATGAAATGTTTTTTACTTAAAAAGGTAGCAGTAGCAGTGATTTTGCAAATTATCCAATTTATTCTTATTAATATTAATTAACGATAGAAAAACACTTGATTTTGAATTTTTTTTATGATATAATACGTCCAGTAGCGAGAAAAGCTACCCCTTGCTCTTGCAAAAAGAGCCAAAAGTCCAAAAGGAGGTATCGTATGAATAAGTATGAAGTAATGTATATCATTTCAAGCGACACAGCTGAAGATAAACGTGAAGAACTTATCGCTAAATTCAAAGCTTACGTTGAATCAAAAGGCGGAGTTGTTGAAGGAATCGATAAACTTGGAATGAAGAAGCTTGCTTATCCAATCAATTTCAGAAACGAAGGATTCTATGTTCTTATGAACATTTCTCTTCCAATGCCAGAAGTTGATGCTATGAGCAAACTTATGACAATTACAGACGGAATTGTTAGACATTTATTCGTTAAGAAAAACGCATAAAGGAGATTAAAAATATGAATAAGGTTATTTTAGTTGGAAATTTAAGTAGAGATCCAGAATTAACAACAACAAACGGAGGAGTATCAGTTTGCAGATTTACTGTTGCCGTTCAAAGAAGATTTCAAAACTCTGAAGGAGAAAGAGATGCAGACTTCATTAACGTCGTTGTATGGAGAGCACAAGCTGAAAACTGCCACAAGTTTTTGAAGAAAGGATCAAAATGCGGAATCGTTGGAAGATTACAAACATCATCATATGACGGACAAGACGGAGCAAAACGTTATGTTACTGAAGTTGTAGCCGATGAAGTAGAATTTTTATCAACAAGATCTGCAGGAAGTGATAATGGTTCAGTAGAAGAAAAACCAGCTACAAAGAAAGTCGCTGAATTAGAACCTATTGACGATGATAGCCTTCCATTTTAATAGAAAAGGAGAATAAAAATGAGCGAAGTAAAAACTGAGGAAAGACCAGTTAAAAAATTCCGTAAACCATCAAAGAAGAAAGTTTGTCCTTTCTGCGTAGCTGGTGAAAAGGAAATCGACTATAAAGATATTGCAAAAATTAGAAAATATATCACTGAAAAAGGTAAAATTTTACCAAGAAGACAAACAGGAGTATGTGCTTATCACCAAAGACAATTAGCAACAGCTATTAAGAGAGCACGTAACTTGGCACTTTTACCTTACAGTGCTGACTAGGAGGAAACATGAAACAAGAAATTCATCCAGATTATCATGAAGTAACAGTTGTATGTGCTTGTGGAAATACTTTCAAAACAAAATCAACAGTTAAGGGAGATACTCTTAGTGTAGATATTTGCAATAAGTGCCACCCATTCTTCACAGGAAAGAAGAAAGTTGTAGATACAAGTGGAACAGTTGATAAATTCAAGAAAAAATACAACATTTAATTTAAAAATGGCGGATTTATTCCGTCTTTTTTATAAAACATGTTTCGAAGGACGTGCATTATAAAAGAAAAATCAAATACTAATGCGTTTTACAAAAAAACACTATGTTAAAGCAAGCATGGTGTTTTTTTGATATATAAAAAAATAGAAACCTTCTTGAAAATCTTCCATAAATAAATTTTCTAAAAATACTAAAAAAACATTTGGAATGTACTTCCAGTTTCTTAAAAAATAGTAAAAAATTATAAACTATTCATCATTCTATTTGCCCATATTTTTCTTGGAAAGAACAATATTAAAAAAATAAGATTTTTTTCAAAAAGGGTATTGACGAAACGCCATTTTTGTGATAGATTAGAATCAACACTCAAGGAGGAAACAATGGAATTAACAGAAACAACATCAAGCAGAGCATATTACAAGAAGGAGAATAGATTCTTTGTAAAAAAAGACCCTCGTAAAGATCTTTATCCAGAAACAACAAAGAAGAACATCAGAGTAAGTTGCCTCAAGAAAGCAAGAGAAGATTACAACAACAAAATGAGAGAAATCGAAGAAGTTAAAATTGAATCTTTAAATGAAGAAGAGGAAACAGATGAGGAATGGATGGAGAGAATGGCAAAAATTTACAATACTCCAGAATATGAAACATATGATATTGAAGAAGATACTGCAGCTGAAGATGAAGAATGGAAAGAATGGGCTGAAAACGCTGCACGTTCAAAAAATTAATTTAAGACAATAAGAGTGGCTGAGCCACTTTTTTTGTTTAGATCTATAATCTTTGTCAATAATTAGTACATGAAATATTTATTCTTTCCGACTAATATTGGGATTCGAGGATATAGCAAAAAACGATATATCTCAATTTTTGTTGATCCGAACGGGAAGAATAGGATAAATACAAAAGCTCAAAAGCACAACTTTTTAACAAATATTCCAGTGTTGCGTGGCCTAATTTATTTCTTCTTTGGAATTTATGCTATGTTTGAATCTTATGCCGAAACAATGAAGATTCAAGCAGAGAATTTAAGCCAAGAAATTCACAGAATGAGTAATAAGACTAAGAGGACACTTATTTACTTCTTTTGCTTTATTGTTGCAATAACTTTCTCTCTTTTACTTTTGGGATATGTTCCATCAAAACTTAGCTTTGCGATTTTAGGAGAGAGCAAAAATTTTTTGCTTAGAAATTTCATAATAGCCATAATAAAAGTGTTTATTCTCTTTATCACCATGCTAGTTCTTCGTTTTATTCCGACAATGCAGGAGCTGTATAAATTTAACGGGGCGATTAACGTAATTAGTGAAAACAAAGCAAATAACGAGATTTCGTTTAAGCATAAAGCCCTTAATTTCTTAAATTACTTTGTTTTTGTTTTCTTTTTAAGCACTTTTGTGATAACATTAGTTGGAATTAGAATTTCATTTTGGGCAAACTGGCTTGTGAACTTAGCAATATTCCTTGGGATTGTCACTTTATCTTATGAGCTTTTATGGCTTCTTGGCAAAAACAGTAAACTTGAAAAAGCATGTATCATCACTTCGTTTCTAGTTTGCATGAAGCCAAACACAACCCACGTGGAAGTTGCGAAAATGTTAAACGCGCAGCTCAGCATGAAAGATAATTACTATGGAGAAAAAATGGAAAATGGAAAGATTCCTCTTTCGACGCTTCTTGCAGAAATGCAATTGAAACTGACGAAAGCGGGAAAGTATGACAAGAGTGATGTGGACTGGATTATAGCGACTGTTTTAGGAAAAAACAGGGCGGAGGCTAAACTGGTCAGATCATTTGATGAAAAAACTTATAGAGAAATTATGAAAGCAACGGAGCAGAGAGCTGCGGGCAAACCTTTGTCGGCAATTTTTGGATTTGTTGATTTCTATGGAATGAGATTTACAGTCAATAAAAAGGTCTTAGCGCCAAGAATGGAAACAGAAATTTTAGTTGAACAGGTTATCAAGGCTAGTGAAGGAATAAAAAAGTGTGAAATTTTGGATATTGGTACTGGAAGCGGAGCGATATCAATCTCGATAGCTAAAAACTCGCCAGCCAAAGTGACAGCTGTTGATATTTCTAAGCAAGCGCTTGAGGTTGCTATGCAAAACGCAAAAGATAACGGTGTTAAAGTGGATTTTATTGAATCAGACTTGTTCCAGGGATTGAAAAAAAGTAAAAAATTTGATATAATAGTTTCGAATCCTCCATATATCCCAACAGAAGAGATAGAAACATTGGACGAAGAAGTTAAAAAGTATGACCCCAAGCTAGCTCTTGATGGTGGAAAAGATGGTTTAGATTTTTACAGAAGAATCATTATGGATGCGGGGCAGCATCTTAAAAAAGATGGATTAATTTTCTTTGAGATAGGCAAAGGACAATTTACGTCCGTAAAAAAGATATTAGAAAAAAATGGATTTATAGATATACAAGGATTAAAGGATTATAACAAAATTTATAGGGTGGTTAAAGCAAAATATGGAAATGTTAAATGATATATTAGAAAAAACAAAAAAAATGATAGACAGATACAACGAACTGACAAACATGGTGTCAGATCCTGCTATCATTGCTGATAATAAAGAGTGGAAAAAGCTTGTAAAAGAGAGAAGTGGAATGGAAGAAATCGTTGAGAAATCAATCGAACTTCGCAAAGCCACCGAAGATTTACAATCTTGCAAAAAAGAACTTGAAAACGAAAAAGACCATGAAATGAGGGAAATGTTCCACGAAGAAATTAATAACTTAGAAAATAAGATTGATACTCTTGTGGAAGATATCAAAATTCTTCTTTTGCCTAAAGATGAAAACGACGACGGAAACATTATCATTGAAATCCGTTCTGCCGCAGGTGGTGAAGAGTCTGCTTTGTTTGCAACAGAGCTTATGAGAATGTACAACTATTATGCAGAACAAAAACGCTGGAAAGTTGAAGTTATTGATATCAACGAAACAGAGCTCGGAGGAATTAAAGATGCAACGTTCGTTATCCGCGGGAAAGGGGCTTATAGTAGATTAAAATATGAAGCCGGTGTTCACAGAGTACAACGTGTGCCAGAAACAGAAACACAAGGCAGAATACATACATCCACAGCAACAGTCGCAGTTCTTCCAGAAGTTGAAGAAGTAGACTTTGAAATCAAAGAAAATGATTTGCGAATTGATACATATCGTTCAAGCGGAGCGGGTGGTCAACATATTAACAAAACCGACTCAGCAATCAGAATGACACATATTCCAACAGGAATCGTTGTAACATGCCAAGATCAGCGTTCGCAACTAAAGAACAAAGAAAAAGCTATGAGCGTTCTTAAAGCTAAGCTTTATGAATACTATCAAAGCCAGCGTGACAATGAATTTAAAGAAAATCGTAAAAGCCAAGTCGGCACAGGTGATAGAAGTGAGCGTGTAAGAACATATAACTATCCACAAGGCCGTGTAACAGACCACCGTGTTGGCGTTTCTTCATATGATTTGGAAGGTGTTTTGAACGGCAATATCGACCAGTTTATTGATGCGTTGATATTAAAAGACCGCACAGAAAAACTAGCATCAAGCTAAAAAAGTTCGCAGAGCTTTGTTTCTGTCATCCAGCCCAGACAGTTACGTATGTCAATACGCGCCTGCCTGTGCTGAATGCCGAGCCTCGCTCTGCTTTCTTTTTTAGCTTGATGCGGGTGTATATGATTTTTACTCTAAAAAATGATGAAAATAGTAAAAGTTCGCCGAGCTTCGTTTACTGCTGTCCATTCCAGACAGTCATTTACGGGGTTGTAAACTCCTGCCTGAAATGAACAGCGAGCTTTAAACTGGCGCGCCCTTATGGGGCTTGCCTAGTTTAGCACCGCACAAATCAATTCTTTTTCAGTCTTTTGCCCTTTTAAGAACCTTAATGAGGAACCTCTATTGAGAACCTTAAAATGCCAAAATCCAAGAAAAATCTCTTGATTTCTGCTGTCATAATTCATTAAACGAGGATAGTTTGAATACTATTCTTTTTTACAAATTGAAAATGTTTTTTTGTCCACCTCTGAAAATCATTTAGAGAACTAAACTCATTCCAGAGGAGAACAGCGAGCTTTAAACTGGCGCGCCCTTATGGGGCTTGCCTAGTTTAGCACCGCACAAATCAATTCTTTTTCAGTCTTTTGCCCTTTTAAGAACCTTAATGAGGAACCTCTATTGAGAACCTTAAAATGCCAAAATCCAAGAAAAATCTTTTGATTTCTGCTGTCATAATTCATTAAACTAGGATAATCATTGTATTATCCTTTTTTTTATTTTATAAAAATCCTAATTCACGGGCGGGTTTACCCGTCCCGTTATATCGAGCATCACGATGCTTTCTAGGTTAGCTTAAATATTTCTTTAAGAGTTTATCCTCTTACACGGACTTTCTAAGTCCGTCATACCGACCGAAGTGCGTTAGCACGGAGTGGAGCGTATCTATCAAACCTTGCCAAGGTTTGATTTTTATTTTTTATAAGCACAAAACTTGTCTGAAAAGTTTTGTGAGATACACTCCATTTCGCGACATTCTGACGAATTCTGCTCCAGTCGGTATGACGGCATAGCCTTATGCCGTGGAATATGATTTTTTATTTAATATTTCTCAAAATGAATCCAGTTCGTGGCAGTGTGCCACTTGGTATGACAACTCCTAACAGGTTATGAAATTAGGAGTTAATTATTTTTCCCCCATTTCGCAGAGTTATGGCAGCAGAAATCAAGAGATTTTTCTTATAATATTAATTCTTTCAAAGGAATTTCCAAACTCTCAACAATTAAAAATAATGTTGTTAATTTATAATTTGAGTTTCCTTCTAAAATATTTTTTATTGTTTTTTCTGAAACCCCACTTTTTTTGTGTAATTCCTTAATTCCGCCTGTTCTTTCTATTACGGAATTTAAGAGTTTGATATCTATATAATTTTTCATGTTTTATTTCTCCTTAAACATATTATAAGGAAGTTTTCTTCCAATGTCAAATAATTCGGAAGAATTTTTCCGAGTGAATAAAAATTTTGTTTATGGATTTATAATAATGCTATGATAATAGCTGAAAGGATAAAAGAATTAAGAGAGGAGAAAGAGATCTCTAGATGTGCATTGGCAAAAGCTATTGGTGTAGATGTTAGAACTATTTCTTATTGGGAGAATGGTGTTAATGAGCCAAAAGCAAGTTATATTGCAAGTCTAGCGATATTCTTTAAAGTGTCAAGTGATTATTTATTAGGATTAGAATAAAAAAGAGAACCTTAAAAAGGTTCTTTTTTATATAATTCATGCGCTAGCTTAAAGATTTATGTTGTGTGAGCAGCAAGACCTAATTAAGGTGCTAGCTCTAAATTTTTATTATGCTTTCTTCTGGGCTTTTTTGTAACATTCGTAGCACATTGCCTGATATGTTTCGTTTCCGCCAATGACAACTTCTTCTCCGTCAGTCGCTGCGACGCCATCAATTAGTCTTGCGTTCACTGTTGCTTTTTTTCCGCATTTGCAAACAGACTTGATTTCCATAAGTGACTCAGCGAGCTCGACAAGTCTTTTTGAGCCTTCAAAAAGCTCTGTCTTAAAGTTTGTGAGTAGTCCATAGCAGAGAACAGGGATATGAAGTGAAACTTCTTTTAGCTGATTTACTTGTTCTCTTGTGCAGAACTGAGCCTCATCAACGATAACGACGAACTTGCTCCCAAATCCACAAATGTTTTCCACAAGATCATATAGATTTTCATCTTTGTTAAAAGTTAGACATGGAGAGGAAAGCCCAATCCTACTTTTTACAACAATCTCTTTGTTTTGAGTATCTCTGTTGTCAAGACTAGATTTCAAGAGAATAACTCTAAATCCGACCTGCTCGTAGTTAAATTTACACATGAGGGCTTGGGCAGTTTTACTGCTGCCCATTGCACCATACTTAAAATACAATTTCGCCATATATGCACCACTTATGCTCTTACACTCAATGTAAAAGTTGATACAATGTTAGGATAAATTCTTGCTGAAATCTTGTAATCTCCGATAGCTTTAATTGGCTCTGAAATATCAATTTTTTTCTTGTCAATTTCAATGCCATTTTTTGCTAATTCTTCTGCAATTTCTTTTGATGTGATTGAGCCGAAAACTTTTCCATTCTCTCCACATTTTATTGTTAGTTGAATATGTTTATTATCTAAAACTTTTTTAAGTTCTAAAGCCCTTAGTCTTTCTTGTTCTTTATGATAGTCATTCGCTACAGCTTTGCCTTTTGATTCATTGATTGCTGAGTTATCAGCTTTTTTAGCAAATCCGTTTTTGATTAGAAAGTTGTTAGCATATCCGTCAGCAACTTCTTTAATCTCGCCTTTTTTTGCAGTTCCTCTTACGTCTTTTAAAAATACTACCTTCATAAGTCCTCCTAATTAGTTTTATTTTACTATTAATTCTGTCTAAAAGTCAAGGAAAAGGGCAATATTAGATTGAGGAGATGAGAAAATGGATATAAGATGTCGCAAAACAAAATGTAAATATAACGATAGATATACGTGCAAGGCGAAGAATATTTTGATAGGGCAAGGGGACTTATGTGAAACATATGAGGATAGCGGGGATAAAACTAGGGATGTATCAAAGAAAATTTTTCGCAAAACTCCGCAATATGCACCACAAAGAGATACAAACAAGATGAAAATTGAGTGCGAAAATAATTGCCTTTTTAATAGGAAAGGAAGGTGTATTGCGAACGGCATAACTATCAATGATATAAAGGAAAAGCCTAAGTGTATGACAATACTTGGAAAATAAAAAAAATAGTTGCAAAATTGCTTGCTTTATGATAGAATTTTACTAGGAGAAAAGCTATGACAAAAGAGGAAGTTAAAAACAAAGTTTTTCTGAATGAAGATAAATTAAACGAAGTCTCCGATAAAACAATTCAGGACTATGAGGAGTTTATTCTCGAAGAGAGAGTTTTGTCTCAAGGCCTAGTTGGAGAAGTTGTTGATGGAGAATATGTTATTTCGGATGAGCTAAAACAATTGTTTGTTTTAAATAAGAAACTTTTGATAAAAAGAGAAAATGAGTTTTTAATCGCTAAAATGGATAGACTTGGCAAGACCTTCAAATTTAGATTAGTTTTTGAAGATTTTGACAAGGATTCAATGGTTGCCGAGTTTTATATCATGGAAGAACTAAATGGTGAGACAATTGAAACTTTTATAGCAAATTTCATTGATATTAAAAATTACGAATTTAAGCAAAAAGCAAGAGAATCTTTCAACATTTTGTTGGAAGAAGATCAGTACGTCAAAGATGATGACGAAAATTTTGCCGCTTTAGACAAAGTTATTGAAAGAAATAAGAGAGCTAAGAGCGATGAAAGAATTTTTGTTCTGGAAACCTATTCTGAGCTCTACATAATTGAAATGTTGAATGCATTAGCTTCTGGCGGAACTGTAAGCAAAAAAGTTTTGGAAGAATATAAGGCGGAAGTGAAGAAGCGTGGCCTTTTAAAGCCAAATGTCCCACATGTGTACATGAAATTAAAAGACATCCTTGATGATGTCATTGAGCAGAACGGTGGAATTAAAGTTTTAGCGCAGGAAAATCAAGATGTTCGCAAAGCTGTTGAAAGATACATCGTTCCTGTTAAGGATTTTGATAGAACGACCAAAGTTATCGACACATTGAATGTAAAAAAAGAAGAAGTAATAGAGAAGTTCCAAGAAGCTCCGGCAAAACCTGCAGCAAAGTCTTCGGGTGGAGAGAAATCCTCTTCAAAAGGAGGCTCGAAGTCAGCTTCAAAGCCAAAGGGGAAGGATAAGCCTAAGAAGAAGGATGAAGAAAAGAAGGAAGACAAGAAGAAGGGTGGAGTTATAACCTACGTTCCACTTTTAGGGAAGAAGGAAGAAAAAACTCCTGTAAAACCTAGCATAAAGAAAACTCCTATTGAGAAAAATCCAAAGCCTGCATCTCCAGTTAAGCCTACTACTCCAGTTAAGCCAGCGACTCCTAAGAAACCAGAAGTGAAAAAGACTGAAACCTCTAAGAAAGAGGAAGAGGTTGAAAAGAATACTGAAGAGGAAAAGCCAAAGCCAGGATTAAGCGTTGCAGAAATGTTTGCAGTGAGACTTGGCGATGATATAACAAATGAACACAAAAGTGAGTCAAAGTTAACAAGTGAAGGCAGTGGTGGTGGAGCATCATTAAACGTAGATCTAGAAGAAGAAAAAAAGGAAATGACTTCCATAGATTACAATGTTGTAGATCCAAAGAAGATAAGACATGTTAATGAAGACGTGAAGGAGCAGGGGAAAATATTATAAAACAGTGCGTCCCAAGTTGGCAATTTCAAAATAGTAGATAAAAAAGAGGAACAATGCAAATTTAATGCAAAGTTCCTTTTTAATGGGATTTGAAGTAGCTAATAAATCCGTAAGTTAAAAAAACGATCTAATGTTAGACCGTTTTTATTCTTTTAATCTTTTACTCTTCCTGCCCCGGCATCTGAAACCATTTTATTTTCTGCATATGCTTCATCATTATATGATTCATAGATGAGTTGTGTAGCCTTAGTAGCTTCCTTCAATTCTGCAAGAGCTTGCTTATCATAAGTTCCCTTTTTTATAGAATCTGAATATCCAACAATCTCACCTTTCTCATTAACATTACAGATAAGTTTTATGTAGTTTTCAATATCGAAAACTGGAGTGTGATCTTCGATTCTTCCAAATGTTAAAGGGAATGAAGGATCAGATAAGCAATCAAGTTCATTAATTGCTGTCATATAAGGGTGCTTTGATAATTTTTCACCAATTGGGTTCTCTGAAAGGAACTTAATAAAGTTCAAACCAAGGTTCTTTTTTTCAATGAATTTTGGATTTGGACAGGAGAAATATGGCTTTTCTGGTGCGTCAACATTATCCAATAATGCTTTGTATGTGTTTTTCTGATCGATATAAACTTGAAGTTCTGTGAAGCATAGGATTACGCCTTGAAGTCTTCTATAATCAGTGTACATTGAATCGTAAAGATTATTTTGTTTTGCATACTTGTCTGTCAAAAATCTGTTTCCAGTCATTATTTTCCACTCCTTTTTCTCTAGTTGCCATTATTATATAATAAAAAAAATGTTTTGTAAATACCTTTTTGTCAAATTCTTTCAAAATCTTTTTATTAGATATATTTTAAGTTAAACTTTGCATATATCAAGAAATTTTACTTAACATAAGAGTATGAGTAAAAGCGTCGTTAGAAGTTCTATGATTTTGATTTTAGCTGGGATTGTGTGTAAAATTCTTGGCGTTTTATTTCGTCTTCCCCTTACAAATATATTAGGAGTCAAGGGAATTGGTTACTTCCAAATGGTGATGTCGTTATATATTTTTACTTTAATGGTGTGTAGCGGCGGAATAACAATAACCCTTTCGAAGCTTGTCGCTGAGCCCTGTAAAAATAGGCAAGAGAGGATAAATTCTTTATACAAAATTTCGATCATAACGAGCCTTATTCTTGGAATTTTTGTTGGAATGGTGTTCTATTTTTTAGGCGAACGAATAGCAAAAGTTCAGGGCGGAACTTTTGGCGATACATACAAATTTATGATCATTTTGCTAGCTCTAGGCGGCATAATAGCCTGCTTTAGAGGAATTTTGCAAGGCTTTGAAACGATGTATCCAACTGCAATAAGTCAAATTATAGAACAGACTGTACGCTTTGTTTTTGGTCTCTTGTTCGCTTCCATTTTCGTGAAAAAGGGTGTTGAATCTGGTGTGTTTGGGGCTTTTCTTGGAATAATTGTTGGAGAAGTTCTATCGATCTTTTATCTTCTTTTTGAAATTAAAAGGAGGAAGGTTAAATTTCAGGGGAAGGATTTTCACGGATTCTATAAAAATCTTCTTCCTATTTTAATCGGCAGTAGCATTCTTCCTTTAGTCAACGCAGTTGATTCGCTAATTATCGTAAACAGACTGTCGCTTGCAGGATTTGGCGAAAGTCAAGCGGTGCTTTTGTATGGAATCCAGTCGGGAGTAGTGGGAACGGTGTTAAATATTCCAGCGATGATTTCAGCTTCGCTTGCAATGGCAATCCTGCCTTCTGTCGCGGCTTTAAAAGAAGATGGCGAAAAGCAAAAACAAAGCATATGCACGGCCTTTAAATACTTATGGATAATTCTTTTGCCAATGGTCCTTGGAATTATGGCTGTAGCAAAGCCTCTTTATACGGTTATTTATCCCACTCTAGATTATGCTTCGCTGCAATATGCTGTGAATTTAACACTTTTAGGTGGAATTTCATCTATTTTACTGGCAATAATGCAATTTATGATAACTATATTGCAAGCGAGAGAAAACCTGCTTTATTTGATGATTTTGCAGCTAATTGGAGGGGGAGCGAAATTCCTAGTTGTATTCAAATTCTGTGCTATTGCAGAAATCAACGTATATGGTCTCATTTTAGGAAATATTTTGCTTTCCAGCATTGTTATAATTGGCTCACTGCTAAAACTTAGGGACGTAGTGCAAATTTCTTTCCTTGACCTCTCATTGCCACTTTTTTCCTCAATTGCGATGTATATCTGCGTTTCATATTTCGTTGAGTGGGTGCAGTTTTCCTCGCTTGTAACTTTGGCGCTCGCTGTTTGCGTAGGAGTTGTGATATATGGAACTATGAACTTTCCAACGCTCAAGGGTGCAATTATATCGCTTAGAAAGAGAAGTCAAATAAATTTATCAAAATAGTCTAGTTTGTTTTGTTTTTCTTATATATTTTGTTAAAATATGTTACATGAAGATAGGAGAGAAGCAGTTAGAAAACAATCTTGTTTTTGCACCACTTGCTGGAGTTAGCGATGTGGGAATGCGTTTTTTGTGCTCATATTATGGCGCGGATGCGACTTTCACAGAGATGCTTTCGGCAAGGGCGATGGATCACAATCCTAAAAAAACAAGACTACTGACACTAACGACAGATGAAGAAAAGATTAAAGTTGCACAGATTTTTGGAAAAGAGCCAGATGTCATGGGAAAGGTTGCAGGATGCGATATTCTAAAAAAGTTTGATTGTATCGATATCAACATGGGATGCCCAGCTCCAAAGATTATAAAAAACGGAGAGGGAAGTGCGCTTATGAAAAATCCTCTTCTAGCAAGCGAGATTATTAAAAAGTGTGTTCAAAGCTCAAACAAGCCTGTATCTGTAAAAATGAGACTTGGATTTGATAAAGACGTTTCGGTAGATTTTGCCAGAATGTGTGAGGAGAGTGGAGCAAGCTTTATAACAGTCCATGGGAGAAAGCAGACAGATCTTTTCTCTGGAACTGTAAACTATGAAGCTATTGCAAAAGTAAAAAGCTCTGTAAAAATCCCTGTGATTGGAAATGGAGATGTTGTGGATAAGACTACATATCTCAAAATGCTTGAAACAGGCGTAGACGGTGTTATGATTGGCCGCGGAGCACAGGGCAAGCCTTGGATTTTTTCAGAACTTACGGATAGGCCTGTGAAAATAAATATATATGAAGTTGCGAAGAAACATGTGGAGATTTTAAGAGAGTATTTTGATGAGAAGTGGATAAGACTTTACATGAGAAAACACTTCCTTTGGTATATCAGCGGAATTGAAGGAGCTGCCAAATATCGACTTGAACTTGCAACATCCAACGATGTTGACAAAAGTTTGGAAATAATGAAGGAAATTTTTAATCGCTAATCATTTTGAATTTTAAGACAAAAGATGTAAAATATATGAGTAGGAGAAAGACATGAAAAGAAGTATTCGTGATTTAGTTGACCTTAAAGGAAAGAGAGTTTTACTAAGAACAGATTTTAACGTTCCTATGGATAAGGTGGGAAGAATTTTGGATCAAACAAGAATAACAGCCGAAATTCCAACTATTAGATATTTAGTAAATCAAGGTGCAAAAGTCATTATATGCACGCATTTAGGACGCCCAAATGGCTATGAAATAAGTTTATCACTTTGGCCAATTTCTCTTATTCTTATGAAATATTTCCCAGGAAAAGTTCAATTTTCACAAAAAACTGTTGGGGATAAAGTAAAACAGCAAATTGAAAGTTTGCCAGACGGATCGATTATTCTTCTAGAAAACGTACGTTTCCACAAAGAGGAAATGGAAGATGATCCAGTATTTGCAAAAGAACTTGCCAGCTTGGCTGATATCTATGTTAACGACGCATTTGGATGTTGCCACAGAAAGCACGCCTCCACATATGGAGTTGCAAGACTTCTTCCTAATGCAATTGGATTCTTAGTTGAGAAAGAACTTAATGCAATTCAAGACGCAATGGATCACCCAAAAAGACCGTTTGTTGCGATCTTTGGAGGATTTAAAGTTGAGGATAAAATTAAAGTTTTGAAGAATATGATCGACATTGCCGATACAATTTTAATTGGAGGAGCAATGGCTTATCCTTTCCTTGTTGCACAGTGGATTCCTGTTGGGCTTTCGCCAAGTAGGCCAGAATGTGTGGCAATAGCAGAACAAATTTTGAAAGACGCACAGGCGAAAGGAAAGAAAATTATCCTTCCAGTGGACCATGTGGCATATAGATCGGACGATAAAAAACATAAGCCTTTTGTAACAGATACACTTCAGTCAAATATGATAGCATGCGATATAGGACCAAAGACGATCGCACTTTTTGAAAAAGAGATTAGAGGAGCAAAGCAGGTTTTATGGAACGGGCCTCTAGGAAAATATGAAGACAAAGAATTTAAGAATGGAACTATGAAAATTGCTGAAATAGTAGCTTCAAGCAAATGTTATTCAATTGTTGGAGGTGGAGATAGCGTCAGCGCTGTAAATAAGAGCGGAAAAGCTAATATGATTAGTCACTTATCCACAGGCGGAGGCGCGACTATGAAGCTATTTGAAGGAAATTCCCTTCCATGCATCGAGGTAATTCAGGAGAAGATTATATGAGAAAGTTAATAGTAGCAAATTTTAAAATGAGCCAGACAACAACAGACACAAAAAACTATTTTACTAAACTTGTTTGTAAAATGGATAATCCAGCGTTGGAGCTTGTCGTTTGCCCACCTTTCACTTCGCTCTCAGTTGCAAAGTTTTTCACAGAGGGGACAGAAATTAAGCTAGGTGCACAAAATCTTGCAGATGACGAAATTCAAATCACGGGAGAAATTTCAGCATCAATGCTTAAATCTGTTGGAGTGGACTATGTTATCGTTGGACACGGCGACAGAAGAAATAAGTTTAAGGAAACAAACCTTGCTATCAACAAGAAGATTAAAAGTGCGTTAAAGCAGGGACTTAAATGTATCCTTTGCGTAGGGGAAAGTGCGGCTGAAAGAACAGCTTTAAAGACAGCTGAAATTTTGAGAAAAGAAGTTGAAGAAGGACTTAAAGGGCTTTATGAAAACGAGCTTGAAAGTGTGGTGATTGCCTATGAGCCAGTTTGGGCAGTTAGCACTGGAAAGAATGCGTCAATTAAAGAAATTGAGGACGGGTGCAAGATTATTAGAAGAACAATCAAGGATAATTATTCTGAAAAAGCAAGCAGAGATATTCAAGTTATATATGGCGGAGGATTGAACACAATCAATGCTGGAAAACTCCTTCAAGCAAAGGAGATTGACGGAGCTATGTTTGGAAGTGCATCCTTAGATGTTGACTCATTCGTTAGCATAATGAATAAGATTAGATAATAGAAATTATATATAAAAGAAATTTCAAGAATATACTTGGAATTTTTTTTTATTTAATATATAATAAGGGAGAATAGGAGATTAAACATGGAGCATCTTGCATTATATAGAAAATATCGACCTAAAACCTTTGAAGAAGTTATTGGACAAGATCATATCACTAAAACTTTGGCAAATCAAATTTTGGCAGGAAAGATCAGTCACGCCTACTTGTTTACAGGAACACGTGGAACAGGAAAGACATCAATAGCTAAGATTTTTGCTAGAGCTGTAAACTGCGAAAACACGACCAATGGCTCACCTTGCGGCGAATGTGAAGTTTGCAAAAGACTAGCTCAGGACAACGATATCAACATTGTTGAAATCGACGCTGCGTCAAACAACAAAGTGGACGATATTAGAGAACTTAGAGAAAAAGTTAAGTTTGCGCCTATCGGAGCGAAATACAAAGTATATATAATCGATGAGGTTCATATGCTTTCAGATAGTGCGTTCAATGCACTACTTAAGACTTTGGAAGAGCCACCAAAATATGTTATTTTCATATTGGCAACCACAGAAGTTCACAAGCTTCCTCAGACAATTTTGTCAAGATGTGTTAGATTTGACTTTAGACTTGTTTCTGTTGCAGATTTAACAAAACAACTTGCAAAAGTGTTCGATGCTGAAGGAATTAAGTATGACGCAGAAGCCCTTAAACTGATAGCTTCCGCTGGAGAGGGGAGCGTGAGAGATACTCTCTCGATTGCCGATTGTGTCAACGCTTATTCAAATGGAAATGTCACAAAAGAGAATGTTTTGAAAGTTTTAGGCACGACTGACTACGATCTTTTAGTTGAATTCTTCGATAAGATTATTCAAAAAGACATTGGTGGAATGCTGACTCTTATCAATGACATGGATTCAAAAGGAAAGAACTTATCAGTTTTTGCTAAAGATGTTTCAAAACATGCAAGAGATTTACTTGCTATAAAAACTTGCAAGCAGCCAAACGAAATTTTGAATCTTCCAAATGACGTTTATGCTAAGTTTGAAGAGCAGGCAAGCACAACATCAGAAAAGAACTTAATTAGATATATGCAGCTATTTTCTGCCGCAGAGTCTGAGCTTAGATACTCACTTTCAACAAGATTGCTACTAGAAACAACATCTCTTTCAGCGATCATGGAGGAAGACGTAAAAAAAAACTAACAATTGAGAACAGTCGAGCTGTGAACATCAAAAATGTTTGGGGGAAGATTGTCCTCTATTTAAGAGAAAATCATCAAATAGCTTTGCATGTTGCGTGCGGGGATATATCTGATGTAGTGATAAAAGATGGAAGATTGATTATATCCGTTGCCGATAACACAGTTCTCTCACTTTTGCAGGATGGCAAGAGAGAAATTGAAAGAGCACTTAGCTGGCAAGGTTTGGATTTAATCGTAGATATAGAGCAAAAGATAATTCCTCCAAGTAAGCAAGAGGAGGATATAAAAAAGTTGAAGCAAATCTTCGACGACAAGCTTATCATTAAAAAATAAAGGAGATTATTATGGGATATGGATTTAATGGCGGTTTTGGTGGAGCAAACATTCAAAACCTTATGAGACAAGCACAAAGAATGCAAGCTGAAATGGAAGAGAAAAAAGCACAGTTAGATGTCACAGAATTTAGAGCCTCTGTAGGCGGAGGAATGGTTGAAGTTGTTATGATGGGAAACAGAACTATCAAATCACTTACAATTAAGCCAGAAGTTGTTGACCCAGACGACGTTGAAATGCTACAAGATTTAGTTATATCTGCAGTTAACGACGCTTTGAATCAAATTGCTAAAGCCGAAAAAGAGAGTATGCCACAAGTTCCAGGGATGTAATTATGAGCAAATATGACGAACCTATCGAAAGATTAATTGAATATTTTAGAACTCTTCCAGGAGTAGGATATAAAACAGCTCAAAGATACGCTTATTCCATAATTGAAGGACAGAAGGACAGAGCAAAAAACTTTGCGGATGCGATCATTGAAGTTAAGGAAAAAATCGGTCTTTGCAAAGAGTGTGGAAATTACACTGACAAGGAAGTTTGCGACATCTGCTCGAAACGAGATAAGAAGATAATCTGCGTTGTAAAAGAGCCAAAAGATGTTATCGCAATGGAGAAAGTTAAATCATATAACGGAGTTTATCACGTGCTATTTGGAACACTTTCACCCTTGGATAACAGAGGTCCAAACGACATTAGAATTAAAGAACTTCTTGCTCGTGTTCAGCGTGACGGTGTGCAGGAAGTTATCATGGCGACAGACCCTGATGTTGAAGGGGATGCGACAGCCATGTACATAGCAAAACTACTTTCTCCGCTCGGAGTCAAAGTGACCCGCCTTGCTCAAGGAGTTGCCATGGGCACGGATTTGGAGTATGCGGATGAGATGACGCTGACCAAAGCCATGGATTTAAGACAAAAAATATAAAACTGGCGCGCCCTTATGGGGCTTGCCTAGTTAGCACCGTAAAAAGAAATTATTTTTCAGCCTTTTGCCCTTTTAAGAACCCCAATAAGATAACTTGATTGGAAACCTTAAAATGCCAAAATCCAAGAAAAATCTTTTCCTTTTTACTTACATAATTCTGCGAAAGGGGAGTACTTGGCATCGTGGAAAGCTGTGGGAGATTTTATAAAGTAAAAAACGTCAATGGACGCCGAGCCTCGTGACTCACCTCATTTTTTGTCTTAAATGGGTAGAAAAAAACTGGCGCGAGCCAACGGCTCTTGCCTAGTTGTCCTAATTTTGCGAAAATTTCAACTTAAAAACAAATTAATTCAATTTTTTATTCAGGACTAAAAAATAATTGAATTGTGAAGTGTTACAAGGAGATAACTTTACTTAACTTAGAGGAGAAATATGAATTTACAAAAAGAAATAGAATCAATTTTAAAGAAAAGTCTAGGAAAGATGGGAATGGACGGAAATGTGTCCGTTAGTTTTTCCAATCGTCCAGAGCTTTGCGATTATCAATCAAATTCATGCTTTGCAATGTCAAAGCAGTTGCATAAAGCTCCTCTTGAGCTTGCAAGCGAGATTGTAGCAAACATTCCAGCGAATAGAAAGTATGACTTTTCAGCTGAAAAACCGGGTTTCATCAATGTCAAAGTTAAGGACAGCTATCTTGCTAAAAAAGGTGATGAGCTTTTATTGGATGAAATGGTCGGAGTTGAAAAACATAAAAAGTCAAAGCGCATCATTATGGACTATGGCGGTGCTAACGTTGCAAAAGAATTACATGTGGGACACCTTCGTTCACCTATAATTGGGGAAAGTCTTAACAGACTTCACACATTGTTTGGAGATAATGTGACATCCGATGCACATTTAGGCGATTGGGGGCTTCAAATGGGACTTACTATCGCACAACTCATGGAGGACGGAGTTTTAGATTACTATTTCAAAAAGAAGGGTAAAGAGCCTGTAATCACTCTTGATATGTTAAACGAAGCTTATCCAAAAGCAAATAAGAGAAAATCTGTTGAGCCTGAATTTAAAGAAAAAGCAGCTGAATTTACGCTTCGTATTCAGAGAAAGGAAAGCCCATATTATGATGCATATAAAAAGATTCGTGAAGTTTCAGTTGCTCAAATTAAGAAGAATTATGAAGAACTCAATGCACATTTTGATTTATTCTTAGGAGAAAGCGACGCTGAACCATATATCAGCAAAGCGATTGATATATTCAAGAAAAAGGGACTTGCTCATGAGAGCGAAGGAGCACTCATTGTTGATGTTGCAAGAGAGGGCGAAAATATTTTGTCTGATAAATTAGACAAAGACGGAAAGCCTTATCTCCTAAATCCAATGCCTCCCGTTATTTTGAAAAAGAGCAATGGTGCAGACGTTTATGCAACGACTGATATCGCTACAGTCCTCATGCGTAACAAGGAAAAGGGTGTTGATGAGATTATATATGTAACAGATAATCGTCAGGGAAGCCATTTTGAACGTTTCTTTAGAGCTTGTAAGCTTGCAGGAATCTCTCCTGAAAAGCAAAAGCTAACCCATATCGTGTTTGGAACAATTAATGGCAAGGATGGAAAACCATTTAAGACAAGAAGCGGCGAAACCATCAAGCTAGCCGACATCATCAACATCTTGATAGAAAAGGCAAGCGAAAAGTTAAAGTCAAATGGGCTTAAGCCTTCTAGAGAACTTGCACTTCAAATTGGAGTTGGGGCAATGAAGTTTGGTGACCTCTCCAACACTGTTGCCAAGGATTATATCTTCGATATTGACAAATTCTTATCATTTGAAGGCAAAACTGGTCCATATCTTCAATACACAGTTGCACGTATCAATTCAATTTTAGCAAAGACCGATTGTGAAGGTGGAGCAATTAAGATTTATAGCGAAGATGAGAGAAAAATCATACTTGCAATAATGAAACTTATCTCAGCTTATCAACTTTGCTATGATGATAATTCACTAAATATGCTTTGCTCAGCGACTTATGAGCTTGCAAGTGCATTCTCAACATTCTACAACAATCACAGAATTTTAAGCGAGAAGAATTTGAACAAAAAACGTGCATATATCTCGATTTGCAAACTTGTAAGACGTGCTTTAGTTCAAGCTTTAGGTGTTTTAGCAATAGACGTTCCAGAGAAAATGTAATCGCTAAATAACCTATAAAAAGGGCTAAAAAAATATTTTAACAATTTTTAAAAAAAGTATTTACAAACCGAAAGTTTTATGCTAATATATAGCCATGAAAAGGGGGAAACCAGTATGGGAATCGTTAAAGTAACAAACAAAGTTTTTGGAATTGCAGTAGAAAATATAACAGTTCCAGGAGGCCCTATTACACAAAAATATGCTGAAGGAGATTTATCAAGCGTTAACTTTAGTAAACTTGAAAGGGACGAAAGATCATTATAATTTAAAACTTTTAAGGAAGGCGTTTTGCCTTCTTTTTTCTTCTCATAAAATAGTGGTTAAAAAATGAGCTTTGTCTACAGGAAATAGAGGGTGTATCAGAAAAATAAATTTGCTTTTGTCATATAAAACATTTTGAAAATAAAAAAAAGTGTGTTAAAATAATTTAAGAAGAGACTAGGAGTATAGGAAAATGAAATACTTTGCATATCCTGCATTATTTTACAAAGACGAGAATTTAATAAGAGTGATTTTTCCAGATCTTAATATTTCAACGCAAGGAGATTCAGTAACTGAGGCATTTCTTTTTGCGAAAGATTTACTAAGACAATACTTCTGTTATGCCCTTAAATATGACTTAGATTATAGCCTCCCATCAAAAGTAGAAGATATCATTCCAAAGTGCAAAAAGGATGAAATTGCTATGCTTGTTGACGCGATTGTTGACACTAAGAAGTTATAGTGAAGAAAAATAATAATATTAAAGAAAAAACGATATAAAACTCTTGACAATAAAATTGCTTTATGTTAGAATAAACTAACACTTCAAATCGGGGTGTTAGTTTTTTGTTAGGAGAAGAAAAATGGCAGCACCAAAACGTAAACACATAATTCTTGCTTGCACAGAATGCCAAGAAAGAAATTATGCATCATCAAAGAATTCCACATCAGATCCAGAAAGAAAAGAAATCAAAAAATTCTGTCCAAAATGTGGAAAACACACTGTTCATAAAGAAACAAAATAGTGTTGTTTGAGCTAGGCTTTTGACCTAGTATGTTTTGCTTCTCATCTTGGACGAATTTTCAAGATGAGAGGTTAATTAATCAAAATTTTCGGAGGAGATATGGCTGAAGACCAAATTGTAGAGAAAGAAGAACCACAAGCAGAACAAGCTGAAAAGGCTGTAGAGACCAATGACAAGAACGAAACTAAGGTTTCGAATGTTTCTGCATCAAAAGATAAATCTTCAAAGAAAGTTGATAAGAAGAAAGATAAAAAAGATAAAAAAGAAAAGAAAACGAAGAAATTAGCAAAGACTTTAAAAGAAACAGGATCAGAATTAAAGAAAGTTACTTGGCCATCATTTAAGGAAGTGTCAAAGAAAACTGGCGTAGTTCTTGCAGTTGTAATTGTTTTTGCTGCTGTACTACTTTTAATTGATTATCTTCTTGGATTGCTTTTTGGATTACTTTAATAAAGGAGAGTATAATGGAAGAATTAGAAAATGTAGAAAACGTACAAGCAATGGATCCTTCTCAAAGCCCAGATGCTAAATGGTATGCATTACACACTTTCTCAGGTTACGAAAACGTAGCTAAAGAGAACCTTGAAACAGTTAGAACAAAATTTGGTTTGGAGAATAGAATTTTCGATATTATTATTCCAATGGAAACTGTTTTAGAAGAAAAAAATGGAAAGAAGAAACTTGTTGAAAGAAAAAGTATGCCTTCATATATCTTTGTAAAAATGATTTATGGGGATGACCTATGGCATAACGTTACAAGAACAAGAGGAGTAACAGGTTTTGTTGGTCCTAACGGAAGACCTTTGGCTCTCACAGATGAAGAAGTAAGAAAGAACAAGCTTGAAAGAATTGTTGTTGAAACAGATATCGCTGTTGGTGATCAAGTTGAAGTAATCGATGGACCATTAGAAGGAACTGTCGGCAAAGTAACAGCTGTTAACACAGATACTTGCGTTGCAACAATTGAAGTTGAAATGTTCGGAAGATCAACATCTGTTGAACTTGAATTTGCTCAAATTAGAAAAGCAAAGTTTTAGGATGGTATAACGCGTGAAAACGCTTTATATATAGAGCGTAAGCTCAAAAAATAAATAGTGGGAGAGCGAGAACTGCTTCGTTCGATAACCACAAAGGAGGAAAAAATGGCAGTAGTAAAGAAAATTGGCGCAGTTGTAAAACTACAACTTCCAGCCGGTAAAGCCACACCTGGACCACCAGTAGGTTCATCTCTTGGACCACATGGAATTAACATTGCGGCATTTACCAAAGAATTCAATGACAGGACAGCTGATAAAGTTGGTCTTATCATCCCTGTAGTGATAACAATTTATCAAGACAGATCATTTAGCTTCATCTTGAAGACTCCACCAGCAGCCGTTCTTATTAAGAAAGCGCTTGGAATTGAGAGTGGATCAGGAAAGCCAAACAAAACAAAAGTCGGAAAACTTACAAAAGCTCAAGTTAGAGAGATTGCAGAATTAAAAATGCCTGACCTTAACGCAGCTTCAATCGAAAGTGCTATGTCTATGGTTGCTGGAACAGCAAGAAGCATGGGCGTAACTGTAGAAGAGTAAGGGAGGTTATGATGAAACACGGAAAGAGATATGATAACGTTGTAAAAACTTATGATAGACTTAAGGTTTATTCACCTGCTGATGCTATTGATACAGTTCTTGCTACAGCAAAAGCTAAGTTTGATGAAACAATCGAACTTCACGTTAGACTTGGTGTAGACGGAAGAAACGCAGATCAACAGGTTAGAGGAGTAGTTGTACTTCCTCACGGAACAGGTAAGAGTGTTAAAGTTCTTGTAATTGCAAAAGGTGATAAAGCTGACGAAGCTGCTAAAGCCGGAGCTGACTATGTTGGAGCAGAAGAAATCATTACAAAAATCCAAGGTGGATGGTTAGATTTCGACGTTGCTATCACAACACCTGATATGATGGGATTAGTTGGACGTATTGCAAGAATACTTGGACCTAAAGGCTTAATGCCAAACCCAAAGAGCGGAACAGTTACTATGGACGTTAAGAAAGCAATCAACGATGTTAAAGCTGGTAAAGTTGAATACAGACTTGATAAGACAAACAATGTTCACGTAATTCTTGGAAAAGCAAGCTTTGGAAAGGAAAAACTTCTTGATAACTACAACACAGTTATCGAAGCTTTGACAAAAGCAAAGCCAGCAGCTGCTAAAGGACAATATTTCAAGGGAATTTCTCTTGCATCGACTATGGGGCCTGGGGTTAAGGTACAAGGAACAATTTAAAATAAGCCAAAAAATGGGGCGATTCGCGTTGTTTTCGCCGTCCATTCCAGACAGTCATTTACGGGGTTGTAAACTCCTGCCTGGGATGAGCGGCGAGCCTAGCGACTCACCTCATTTTTTGTCTTATTTTTTGTTCCTTTGATATAGGGTTGTAAACTCCTGCCTGAGATAAACAGCGAGCTTAAAAACTGGCGCGCCCTTATGGGACTTGCCTAGTTTGTCTCCGCATAAATCAATTCTTTTTCAGTCTTTTGCCCTTTTAAGAACCCCAATGAGGAACCTCTATTGGGAACCTTAAAATTCCAAAATTCAAGAAAAATCTTTTGATTTCTGCTGCTATATTACATTGAAAGAGGATAGTGAAAAATCTATCCTTTTTTTATTAATTGAAACGCTTTATTTTTTGTCCGTCATGGGAAATCATTTAGAGGACTAAATTCATCCCAGAGGAGAACAGTGAGCCTAGCTCTGCTTTCTTTTTTATTAAAAACATATTAATTTCACCTAAAAATCGCGGCATATTCCGCAATATTGTTTTTTACTAGCAAGTTTATGATAAATAAAAAACCACTCCAAAACGGGGCGGTTTTTTGTTTGTAATTGTGTAATAGAGATTATTTTACTTTAATTCTCTTACGTAACTTGATGATTATAATCACAACTGCGATTGCAACGACTGAGCCAAGAACAATTGCAACTATTGCCCAAGCATTGAGAGGATCTTTCTTAACAACCATGTAGCTGTACAAGAGGTTTCCGCTTTCTGTTGTAACTTGGATGAAATATGTTCCAGCGCTATTAATATCAATTCGTTGAACGCCGATGTTAGCAATTGTATCTGCGTTGATTTTGAATTCATATGATCCGAATTTCAAGATACAATCTCCAACAGCGTTATAGATATTTTCTGCATTGAAGGAAACTGTAATTGTCTTAGTAGATGTGCTGCCTTCTGCTACTGAAATTTCAATAGGAGGAACAGCTGATCTAATCAAGAAACTAAATGTAAATTTTGTTGTTTCATTTGTTGCATTATCAACGTTTAATTTCTTGCCGGTGTCAATTGTAATTGTCCAAACGCCAAGGCCTGTAGTTTCATCATAGTATGAAACGTATAAAGAATCTTTGTTTTCCATGTCAGTTTTTTCAACTGGTTCAACGACTCCGTCATCTTTAAACACCTTTGTAATGAGATATGATTCAAAAGCAGAGTAGCTGAAAGCATATCTTGATTCATTTGGATTAATGATTGTGAATGAGTAAACTTGCTCTCTAACATCGATTCCGTTTGCAGCTGTAGCAGTGAAGTATACTTGATAGAATCCAACTTCATCAAATGTGTAAGTTGATGTAGCTGAGTCGTAAACAGGAGTATATTCAGCACCATTTCTTGTAGCTGTAAGTCTGTTTACAGATGAGCTTAAGTAGAATCTTCTTACATTTTCTAAAGTTAACTTAAGAGTTCCATTGAATACACCTCTATCGATAGCTTCAGTCTTGATTTCTTCGCCGTTTTCGACGTGAGTCATAGTGAAGTGAGTATCTTTCAAGAAGATTAATTCAAAGTAATCTCTTGCTCCGAATTTTTGTCTGTTTCCAGCATAATCCCATAGAGAGATTTTATATAATCCAGATGTGTCGAATACTGTGTAGCAAATTGTGTTTTCGTTCTCATAGTAAACAGGAGTTTCAATTTCTCTTCCGTCCTTTTCAACCTTGAGATAAATCTTGTTTTCTGTAAGTCCGAAATAGTTGCTCCATTTAAGGATTAACTTATCAAATGAAGTTCCTTTTTCAGCTGTAACAATAGCAGATGATTCATTTAAGATTGATACTTCTTCACCGCTAGGTGATACATATGAGAATCTTTGACTTGGTGTAGTTGTGCTTGGAATATATGATATTGCGATCTGGTCATAGTATGGAGAAACTCCAACAGGATATTCCGTGCCAGTCTTGTTTGTAAGTGTATATATTACAGTTGTAACACCTTGTCTTTGAATTGTTTCAACGTTTGATAAAACGTTAACTTTTTGATATATATTTGTTTCAATGTTTACACGTGATTTCTCAGCATATGCTACGTTTACAAGATAATAATTTGAATATTGTTTTGTTCCATTTGTAAAGTAAGCGTTCTGAGCATTTATAACTTTTCCATCAAGAGTTACATAGAAGAAACTTGTTGAAGAATCAAGGACTTCCAGTTTGTACATTCTATATTCATGAGTGAATAAGTTATCTGACTCATATTTAAATAGGATATAGTAGACTCCCGTTTCTCTGATTTGATATCCATTTTCGATAGCAGAGAAGTCGTTATCACCTTCTTTATATAAATATGCTCCATAAGGGATTTTTACAGGAGAAGGTGAGAATGTAACGTTCACTAAAGTTGCAAATGTTTTTGCACCTTCATAGTTGTAGTTTTGACCATTGATTGTAACTGATCCAAAGTCGCCTGTGAACTTATCGTTAATTGTAAGTCCATTTTGATCAAGGAAGTTAACAACATAGTCATATGTTTCCCCCTCTCTACTAATTCTAGGAAGAACATCATATAAG
>CALCWV010000060.1 GCA_937907645.1 uncultured Clostridia bacterium | reverse complement strand
TTTGGAAGATTTGAAGAGAAAAGAGCTTTCTATTGAAAACTTAAATAATCCGAAAAATACCAAAAACGTTGGGGAAGGGAAAAATAAGATTGACAGATTACTGAACAGGGTTTGTAAAGGAGATAAAGCTCAGTTCTCTGATTTCCTCAAAAACAATTTAGAGGACATTAAGAAAAATGGTAAAGACGCAACTTGCCTTGGAAAAGTCTATAAAGATGTTCAAAATCTTGCAGAGCAAATCAAAAAAATAAGCTCTAATAATAACGAAGAAAAAGAGAAAGCAAATAATACTATAAGTGAACTTAGTTCTGAGAATGTATCTCTTCAAGATGAGCTTGACAAAAAGAAAAACAAGCTAGTTGCAGCAATAAGTAAAGAAAAGATCGCTGAAGCTAATGCGATGAACAAATAGAATGTTTTATTAAACTTCTTTAAAACATTGTTAATTTTAGTTGTTATAAGTAAACTCTATTAATTTAGAGTTTACTTTTTTTCTTAGATTTATTTTTTTGTATATCTCCTCAACTTTAAACGTATTTGCTTTTTTTATGGCACCAAATCAAAAAGCTGGATGATTTCATTAAAAATGTTTGTTTTTTTTCTTATTTTATAGTATTATGTATTTGTTATAAAGGAGTATATATGTTAAACGAAATGACCGAAGAAGTTTTTAATTCATTAAAGGAGGACCTCGAAAAGGCATATAACCACCAGGCGAGTGAATATGCTGTTATAAGAGCGGGAAGAGCTAATCCACATATTTTAGATAAAATTCATGTTGATTACTATGGCGTTCCAACTCCAATTTATCAAATGGCAAATATTACAGTTTCAGAGGCAAGAATCCTTTGCATTTCTGTCTGGGATCAAGGACAAGTGAAGAATGTTTCAAAGGCTATCGCAGCTTCAGATATTGGAATTACACCATCTGATGACGGGAAAGTTATTCGTCTTGTTTTTCCTCAACTTACAGAAGAGAGAAGAAGAGATATAACAAAGCAAGTTAGAAAAATTGCTGAAGACACAAAAGTTGTTATGAGAAATGCAAGAAGAGATGCTTTGGATATGTTCAAAGATATGAAAAAAGACGGAGACCTCTCCGAAGACGAACTTTCAGGATGTGAAAAGGACGTACAAAAGATATTAGATGGATACATGGCTAAGGTTGATGCATTAACTGAGAGCAAAGAAAAAGAAATTATGGAAGTCTAATAGAGAGGTTTATATTGATTAAAAAGAAAATTCCTGCAAAATTGCCAAATCATATTGGCATTATTTTGGATGGAAATGGCAGATGGGCAACAAGACAAGGGTTGCCGAGAAATTTTGGACATCGTGAGGGCGTCAATGCTATTGTTAGAACAGTAGAAGCTGCCCGAAAGTTTGGGATAAAAAGGTTGTCAGTTTTTGCTTTTTCAACGGAGAACTGGAAGAGGTCAGATGAAGAAGTTGAAGGAATTTTTGACCTTTTGAAAGAGTTTTTTGTTAAAGAACTTGATAGAATGGTCAAAAATGAAGTTAAAATCAACTTCTTTGGAGATTTATCAAGGTTCAAGGGAGAACTGCGAGAAATTTTAGATAAAACAGTTCGAGCAACAGAAAATAACGATGCAATCGTTGTAAATATCTGTTTAAATTATGGCGGAAAACAGGATATTGTTCAAGCTGTGAATAAATTGATTGCAGAGGGCAAAAAAGAGATAACAGAAGAGGATATATCTAATAATCTATATTCAAAAGGACAGCCCGATTTGGACTTTGTTATAAGAACAAGCGGGGAGCAGAGAATATCAAACTTTATGATATATCAGTTAGCTTATGCGGAGCTTTATTTCCCAAAAATTTTATGGCCAGATTTTGATGAAAAAGCTTTATGCGAGGCTTTAATTGAATACTCAAAGAGAAAGAGACGTTTTGGAGGATACTAGGATGAAAAAGAGAATTTTGACATCAGTGGGGATTGTAATTACATTAATCTTGTTTTTTATAATGAAGGTTTTTGTAAGCGATTATTTCTTTGATGCACTAATTTTTGCTATGGCAGGATTTGCAGCATTTGAATCGTCGAAAATTCTCACAAAGGCAGGGCTGAATAATTACTTGTATGTGTCACTTAGCTTTGTCGCTGTCCAATTCTTGACTAATTTCCTTGGAATATTCTACAGCTTGCCACTTTGGCTTATTGTCGTAATTGATTTAGCTAGTATTATTGTTATGTCTCTTGGATGCTTCCTTTGGAGCTTGATTTCCAAGAGAACTAAGGAAGAAATAAGAGTTAGAGAAGTAAAGACAACAATGCCAAAATTCTCACTTAAAAAAGCAGTTGGATGCATGATTACATTTATTTATCCAACATTCTTTATCATGCTTATGATGTTATTAAATCATTTTGATAGCTTAAATTTAACAAATGTAGCGGACTTTAATGGGCGTTTATCATTGATTATATTGATGTTTATGTTCTTAATTCCAATTTTTACAGATACATTTGCTATGCTAACAGGAATGCTTATTGGAGGAAAGAAACTTTGTCCAAAAATCAGCCCTAAGAAGACTATTTCAGGAGCTGTTGGCGGGACTTTATGGTGCGTTTTACTTTCAACTGCAGTTTACTTTATATTAAAATCAACAAATTATTTCTACGACTCAATCGCAGGAGGATTGCCTGTTTGGGCGTTTATAATTATCATCCTTATTGGTTCAGTTATAGCTCAACTTGGTGATTTATTTGAATCATACTTAAAGAGAAAAGCAGGGGTTAAGGATTCTGGAAATATTTTACCAGGACACGGCGGAATGCTCGATAGAATTGACTCTTACATTTTTGTTGCCCCTTATTTATTAATTGCATTTGCATTAATAGTCGTTTTATAGGAGGAATAGTGGACGTTTTAATATATATTCTATATGTCCTATTAGCCATTGCTGTACTCTTGTTCCTGATTCTCGTTCACGAGCTTGGGCACTATATAGCAGGTAGAATTTTAAAATTTAAAATAACCGAATTTTCTATAGGATTTGGTAAAGCAATATTTTCAAAGACGAATAAGCGTGGGGAGAAAATATCCCTAAGAATAATTCCTCTTGGGGGATATTGTTCTTTTGCTGGAGAGGCCGATGATAACGCTGAGCCCCAACCAGGGGACTTTAATTCTTTTGCCCCTTGGAAGAGAATCATTGTATTTTTAGCAGGAATCTTTATGAACTTTGTAGTTGCCTTTATCTTTTCTTTTATCGCACTCGTTTCAATTGGGGGAAGAGATATTGTTAAGATACAGAGTGTAAAACAAGATGCGCCATATTCTTCTTCAATTGCTTTTAAAGAGGGCGATGTAGTCTTTGAAATCGACGGACAAAAGTTAGATATCGCTTTTGGGACGACTTTCACTCAGGCGAAAGCGACCATGCTTGTTAAAGCGCAAAACTATGTAAAAGAGGAAGCAGAAAAGGGCAATACAGAGGCTAAAGTTGAAGATTATGCTTTCACTGCAAAAGTTAGACATAGCGATGGGCAAATGGAAGTTCTTGATAATGTAAGATTATTCGAAGTGACATCCACTGACGCAGACGGGAACGAAGTAAAAGCCTATGTTTTCGGAGTAACCTATGATTTTTACGTCCACTCATTTGGTGAGGCTCTAGGAAGATGCTGGAGCTATTCGTTTGGACTATCTTGGCTTGTCCTTAAGAGCTTGTGGCAGCTATTTACCTTCCAAGTTCCTATCACAGAGGTGGGCGGAACTATCACAACAGTTAAACTTATGGCTGAAAACACGAGAGCAAATCCAGCGAGCTTGCTTTTGCTAATTCCATTAATTTCTGCGAACCTTGGAGTTTTTAACTTGTTGCCATTCCCAGCTTTAGACGGATCACACGTGTTATTTACTCTAATAGAATGGATCCGAAAGAAGCCAATAAACAGAAAGGTCGAAAATACAATTCATTTCATTGGACTATGTATTTTGTTCGCCTTTATCGTAATAGTTGACATTTTGCATTTTGTCTTGTAAAATATAGACATGGAAAAAATTGCAGAGGAATTAAACAAAGCTTTTAATGATAAATACTATTATTTAAAACTTTATGAAGTTACCTACGATTGTTCTAACTTAGAATGCGTGGTAACTTTTTTATATCCTCATACAATCAATGAAATTAGCGAAGATGACAGGAAAGAAATCAATGAATTTGTTAGCAAGCTACTAAATTTAAACGGGAAAACGGTCGTTAAATTCAAAAAAAGTTTCCTTGATAAGCGATTAATTAGTAGTGAAGTTTTTAGCTTTATAAACGCCAATTTTAAAGCCCTTGCAGTGTACATTAATGAAAATCAGATTGACGTTGAAGAAAGCGAGGGATGTATTAAAGTCAAAATAAAGATCGCCAGGGAAATAAAGGAGTATTTTGATAGCATTAACGCTGCGTCAAGAATTAGAAATTATCTTCTCGAAAGGTTCATTAGTGATTTTGAAGTTGAAGGAGTCGTTGAAGATAATTTACATATAAATAGGGAAATTGGAGAGGTTGAAATTCCTGTAATTTTCAGGAAAAACTACAGATATAAAGTAAACACTGTTCACCCTCTTTTTGGCGGTGATATTGCTCCAGAACCTGAGTTTATTAAGGATAATAAAGAGCCTAAAGAGGGGCTAATTTTAGCTGGAAAAATTTCTCAAATGCAAAAGAAGACTTTTACAAGAAAGAAAGGCAAAAGAGCAGGCGAAGAAGGCACTTATTATTC
>CALCWV010000059.1 GCA_937907645.1 uncultured Clostridia bacterium | reverse complement strand
CCATCCGCCACATCAAAGTAAATTAAAATAACACACTATGCCGAAGTGGCGGAATGGCAGACGCACAGGACTTAAAATCCTGAGGTGGCAACATCGTGTGGGTTCAAGTCCCACCTTCGGCACCAATAAAGACCTGAAATATTTTCAGGTTTTTTTAAATCTATAAGGGTTCAGAGCCTTTTAGCATAATCTACTTTTGCAAAATAAAAAAAAGAAAAGAGGTTAATCTTTTCTTTTTTTTGTTAGGGGAGATTATCTCGACATATCCATTTCATTGTCAGGATGCTTTATTGTTTTTTCTTTTTCTCTTTCTGATGAGCGGGCATTAAAGTCTATGGATTTAAATTTAGGTGTGATGACCTTGTCTGACTCGCCAAGTGGAGTAGTTCCAGTAACTTCTCTATAACTAATAGTTTGGTTTGAAGAATTCCAAATAGAAACACTTATTTCGACTGGCATATATGGAGGGAGGAGGTGAACAGAATATCGAGGATTTCTACGTATTGCTCTATAAATTTTACCGAATTTTTCCCTTAATTTCTTATTTGTATTTTGGTCTAATTTTGCAGTATTCATGAAGACATCTAATCTTTTAATAAGAACAAGATTTCTGCTAAATACAGTGTAAATCTCTTCATTAGTCAAGTCCATAAACCTACGATCTACGCATTCTTTTTTGAGAATTAAAACATATTTGTCTATCATATCACTAGAGAACTCTTTTGAACATATTTTGTCTATAAATCTCTTTTTTCTTCTGGGGACATTTTTGGATTGTTTTGCTCATACATGCTAATGCAGTCATAGATGTATTGTCTCCAAAACTCTTCATCTCCCATATCAATAGAATCTCTAAAATCAAAAGCGATCTTGTCGATATCTTCATTTTGCGGAATTATAATATGCATTTTCTCTCCTTTATTTGTAATAAGTATAGTAGAAAAAAGACAGCCTGTCAATAGTAAATTTTGAAAAACGAAGAGAATATATAATAGTATGAAAAGAATCTTTTTTTGTGGAATTTGTGGGATTAGTATGAGCGCTCTGGCATACATAGAAAAACTAAGAGGGAACCAAGTTGAGGGGAGCGATTTAAATTATCTTAATAAGCCAAAATGCTTAAGCGAAATTGAAGTTCATCCGCAGCCATATTTGCAAGGAATTGATGAGGCGGATGAAGTAGTTTTTTCTTCTGCTGTACGTGATAGCGAGGAAGTTATTTATGCAAGGAAAATAGGCAAGAATGTTATTCCAAGAGGGGAACTTTTAGGACAAATTTCAAGCGAATATAACAAGGTGATTGCAGTCGCTGGATCACACGGAAAAACGACAACAACGGCCATGATTTTTCATGTGCTAAGTGACAATGGATTTAATCCAACTTTGCACCTCGGCGGCGACCTAAAAGGAGTGGGAAATGTCTATAGCGGAGGGAAAGATTTTTTTGTCACTGAGGCTTGTGAGTACTGCGATAATTTCCTCTATCTTCATCCTTATATATCCGTTATAACAAACGTTGAGCCTGAACATCTAGACTACTTTAAAACATTTGAAAATGAGAAAAAATCATTCAAAAAGTTTGAAAAACAGAGCAAAATTTGTATCAAAAAAAATACATATAAATTATCAAAAAAAATTGTTAGAAAAGACGGTGGAATATCATTTATTTTAGAAAAAAATAACAAAAAATATCATAAAATTAATTTAAAAATAGGTGGAGAATATAATATTTTTAATGCAATTTATTGTATTGATGTTTGTGAGAAATTAGGGCTTAATTTTGAGCAAATAAAAATGAGCTTAGAAACATTTATTGGCGTTAAAAAAAGGTGCGAAAAAATAATTTCAAAATATAATTATAAAATATTTGTTGATTATGCTCATCACCCTAAAGAAATTAAAAAAAGTGCTATTTATTTTCAAGAAATTTGTGAAGGAAAATGTGTTGCAATTTTTCAACCGCACACATATTCTCGAACGAAGCTTTTATTTGACGATTTTATTAAAAGTTTAAGTCTTTTTGATGAGATTGTTTGCTATAAAACTTATCCCGCGAGGGAAACAAAGGATATGGGACTTGATGAAAAGGATTTGGCGCGCGGGCTTTGTGAAAATGGGATGACCGCATACGATTGCGAGAATGAAAGCTCTTTGCGTGAAATTCTTAAAAAATACTCCAAAAAGGATTTAATCATCTTTCTTGGGGCGGGAGATTTGCCTGATAAGTTTGATTTTTCTAGGCAATAAACTTGACAATTTTTCAAGGTTGATATATGATAAAAACATGAAAAGATTTTTCGGACAAATTGAAGGCAAAATGGCAAGGGTGGATGGTGAAGAATTTCAGCATCTAAAAACTGTTTTGCGTCTAAAAATTGATGACGAAATTATTGTGCTTGACGGAAGCGAAAATGAGTATGAATGTAGAATTGTTGACATAAAAAAAGATGCTGCACTTTGCGAAGTTAAAGAGGTTAAAAAATGCAGAGCATTGCCTCAAAAAAACATAGTGCTTTTCCAAGCTTTGACAAAGAGGGAAAAACTTGAACTTATAACACAAAAAGCTGTTGAGTTAGGTGTAAAGAAGATGATTCCTTTTTCAAGTGACTATTGTGTTGCGAAAGATGCGATTGGAAAAAAGGATAGACTTGAAAAGATTGTTAGGGGCGCATGCAAACAGTGTGAATGTAGCGTTCCAATGGAGATTGGGGATACTTTAAAATTTAATCAGATGCTAAAAGAAGCGTCAAAGCTAGACATTGTCCTTTTCGCAAATGAAAGAGCGGGGGAGAATTTTGATTTTAGCAAGCTAAAGAATTTTCCTAATATTGGAATCATCGTGGGCCCAGAGGGTGGATTTACTGAAAAAGAAAAGGAAGAAATAGTTCGCTCTGGGGCAGAATCTATAACTCTTGGGAAAAGAATTTTACGTAGTGAAACAGCTTCCATTGTACTAATGGGGCTAGTCAGCATTGAAAGTGGGAACTAAGGAGAAAATATGAAAGTAGCAGTTGTTTCTCTCGGCTGTAAAGTTAACAAATATGAAAGTGACTCCATTTTGCAAAATTATTTTGAAAATGGCTATGAAATAACGGACAAGCTCGAAGAGGCGGATGTATATATAATTAACACTTGTGCGGTCACAAATGAGGCTGAGAAAAAATCTCGACAAATGGTTGCTAGGTGCAGAAAGTATAATCCCGACGCTACAATTTACATTTGTGGTTGTGCGGGGCAGAAGAATCCTAAGCAGTTTGAAGGAAAGGGAATCCAGCTCATCAAAGGAGTCGCCGGAAAGCAAAATCTTTACAAAGAAAAAGAGGAAAAGGGCGTCAAGGTTGACGAACTTCCTTTATCATATCAAAAAATGGCTTTTCCTTGTCAATCTAGGACAAGAGCATATCTAAAGGTTCAAGACGGCTGCAACAATTTCTGCACTTACTGTATCATTCCATATCTCAGAGGAAGAAGTAGATCCAGAAGCGTGGAGGATATTCTTCAGGAAGTTCAAAATCTTCCAGAAGATATAAAAGAAATCGTTGTTGTCGGGATAAATGTATCAGATTACAAAATTGATGGCAAGAAGGGATTAATTGATCTGTTAGAGGAGCTTGATAAGTTCGACAAGAGAATAAGGCTTGGATCTATGGAAGACGGAATCATAGACGAGGATTTTGTGTCTAGACTTTCAAAACTCAAAAATTTCTGTCCTCAATTTCACATGTCCTTGCAAAGCGGATGTGACACTGTGCTTAAGAGGATGAACAGACACTACAAAGCAGAGCAGTTTGCGGAGTCAGTGAGACTAATTCGAAAATATTTTCCTAAAGCGGGCGTTACGACAGATGTTATAGTCGGATTCCCAGGCGAAACAGATGAAGAATTCGAAGAAACAAGGAAATTTATCGAAAAAGTGAAGTTCTCAGCTCTACATATTTTCCAATATTCTCACAGAGAGGGCACAGTTGCGTCTAGAATGACAGATGTAGCCCCTGAAATTAAGAAAAAGAGAGCAAAAGTTCTCGAAAAACTAAATGAAAAGCTAGAAAATGAGTTTATCTCACAAAACGATGTTCTATCCGTGCTTATTGAAGAGCAGGAAAATGGATATTGGGTTGGGCACTCAAAGAATTTCATTAAATGCTATATCATGGGTCAATACAAAGTAGGCGATATAGTAAATGTTAAAATTACTAAAAAATATTTAGACGGAGTTTTAGTCGAAAAATTTAACTAAATGCTTGACTTTTAGTGTGAAAAAGGATATAATGCAAAGGAATTTACAAATTAGAAGGTGGTGAGAAAGTTGACTACAGTTAAGGTTGGAGAGAATGAAAATCTTGAAAGCGCATTAAAGAGATTTAAGAGAAAATGCCAAAAAGATGGAATCATCGGC